>CAYTDR010000034.1:0-18527 GCA_964436185.1 uncultured Candidatus Obscuribacterales bacterium
AAGCTGTCTGCCTTCTTTGACGTAATTCAGCAAGACCCAATTATTTCCAGGGTAAAGTTGATTGCAGAACCTTGGGATTTAGGAGAAGGCGGTTATCAGGTCGGCAACTTCCCTGTCCTCTGGACGGAATGGAACGGCAAATATCGCGACACGATTCGGCAGTTCTGGCGTGGTGATGCGGGACAGACCGGCGAGATGGCGACAAGGCTGACGGGCAGTAGCGATCTTTATGAGCACAGCGGTCGCAGCCCGCACGCGAGCATCAATTTTGTCACGTGCCACGACGGATTCACCTTGAAGGATCTGGTTGGTTACAACCAGAAGCACAATTGGGCCAACATGGAAAATAACCGTGATGGAGAGGCGCACAATAACTCCTGGAACTGCGGACTGGAGGGACGTACCACCAACCCCAATATTTTGAGAGTTCGTCAACGCCAGAGAAAAAACTTCATGGCTACTTTGATGATGTCTCTGGGCGTGCCCATGATTAGCGGAGGAGATGAGATTGGCAGAACCCAGGAAGGCAACAACAATGCCTATTGCCAGGACAATAGAATAAGCTGGACGGATTGGAGTAGCGACGAGTCTGACCTGGAGTTTCTCGAGTTCGTCAAAGAGCTCGCTGCCATTCGTAAATCTCAACCGGTATTGCAGAGAAAGAGCTTCTTCCGTGGCAAACTGGAAGGCGGCATAATGCGTCGTGACGTCATATGGCTCAACGCAGACGCCTCAGAGATGAAGATGTCTGACTGGAATGCCGATCGCCGGCACCTTGGTGTCATATTTGATGGCGACGCTCTCGATGAGATCGACGAGGAAGGCAATCCGGTGAAAGGCAACAGCTTGCTGATTCTCTTCAATGCCCACTGGGAGGACATGGAGTTTATTCTGCCGCCGAAAAAAGATGAGCCGTACGAAAAGACCCCAACGTTTTGCTCCGAGAATCTCTGCTGGAAGCTATTAATTGAAACATCCAACACCATGTCGCCTAGCTGTTGGGAGTGGCGCGCCCACTTCCCGCTTCTAGCCAGAAGCATGGCTGTTTTCGAGCAAACGGTCAAAGACGAGAATCTCCCGTTTGCATTCTGATAGGCAAAGATCGAACCGGGACTAGACAGTGGACAAACAGGGATATATCAACGAAACCCAGTCCGTATTCGATGATGCTGTGCCCGATTATTACCGTACAAGATCAAGAGGAAGACAATGGAGCAGAAGCTGGAACGATTGGAGACGGAGCAGATCAATGCCAGGACGAGCGAGCTGGATCTGCTGGACACGGAAGATTTGGTGCAGGCACTGCACAGCGAAAACCATCTCGTTGCTAAGGCAGTCGATGCTGCTCTTCCTTCGATAACCACGGTTGTTGATCAGTTAGAACGACGTTTGCGATTGAAAGGCAGGCTTTTTTATATCGGCGCCGGCACCAGCGGCAGACTGGGAGTCCTTGACGCCAGCGAGTGCCCACCCACCTTTGGTGTCGATCCACAACTGATTGTTGGAATCATCGCCGGTGGTGACGTTGCGTTGCGAACCTCAGTGGAGGGTGCCGAGGATCTCGAAGAGTCTGGAAAGGCTGATCTTGTCAATGCAAGAGTCTCAGGCGACGATGTTGTGATTGGTATTGCCGCCAGTGGCCGGACGCCGTACGTGATCGGCGCCCTCCGGCATGCACAATCGATCGGAGCCTACACCGCCGCTGTCGTCAATGTCAGCAACTCAACCCTGGAAGAAGTGGCGGATACTGTTATCTCGGCAGTTACGGGACCGGAGCCGATTACGGGTTCGACTCGAATGAAGGCGGGAACCGCGCAAAAAATGATTTTGAACTTGCTCACGACCGCTGTCATGGTCAAGCTGGGAAAAGTCTACGGCAACTTGATGGTCGACCTGCGGGCCACCAACTATAAGCTCAAAGAACGTGCCTTGAGAATAGTCTCGACCGCCGCTGGATGCGATCGTGCTACCGCCGAAGATCTCCTGCAAAAAGCCGACGGGCAAACAAAGCTGGCGATCCTCATGCACTTATGCGCAGTTTCCGCCGACGAGGGACGTCAGCGGCTGGCCTCCACAGGCGGCAATCTGCGTACATCGTTGCGGGCGCAACAGTAACCTCGACTTTGCCGGTGCGTTCGGTTATGTCTCTTTCGGTCCTTCGTCAGGGCTCTCAAAGCCTCGGTCTACTTTTAGCGTGAAGTTCCTCTGGGCTTTTAGAATCACGGGCACACATAGAACGAACGATGTTAGAGCCTGCAACAGGCACATCTTTAGTAGAGTCTGCCAGTTATCGATCTGCAGCTGCTTACCATAAAAGATGGACAGGAAGGCCAGAGATAGGGCCGGCACTACGCACGGTGTCAAGGATATGAGCCATCGTGGCTGGTTTCCCATCAGGACCCGAAGTGCCATCGCTTTGGCCACGTTTTCGTTGCGAACGTCCTCCATTTTTAGCTTCGGCAGACTACGTGCAACTTCCATCATAATGGCGAAGTAACCCGTCACAGCCAAAAATATTGCGCTGCCGATACCGTAAAGGAGAAAGAAAAGTGCAGCGAAGAAGCACAGATCGAGGATGGAGCCGTTCCAACCGATATGCAGCACCATAGGAAATACCAGATTCAGAGTGAGCGCAAGTGCAATAACCTGAGCAACTGGATAGAGGAGCGAGTACGTACGAATTAGCACCTTTCCTCCCCAGCTCTCAATTGAGCGAGAGATTCAACTGAAATTCCGCCTTCAGTGATAATAAATTGATTTCGGGGAGTTATTGCTGATCGTTCAATCATACCGGCGAGCTGCTGAGTTGCTGTCTGTTGCCCGTCCATATCGAGGCGAGACGAGCTCATGTCAACCGGCCGTCTTCTTTGAGCGAATTTGTTTGGAGAAGGAGGTTGTGCATTTCTTTTCAATCGAGTCTCCGCGATCACCACGCACGATGCCGACTTTTGGGAAGGTATTATGGCTTTCAGGACTCCATCCGTCAATTCTCGCGTCATTGATGTAGAGCTGCTCCATGGAGAGCTCTTTCAGCTCTTCTCCTGAGAGATCCTGACACTTGCAACCTTGTATCGAGATCGTCAGTGGCGCCACGCGCGTCGTTATCAACTCTCTCAAACCAGCCATCGATATCTGTTCGTTCCCACGTAAATCGAGATCTTGAAGACCAGTCATCTCCGCGAGAACGGCCAAATCCTCGTCTTTCAAGTGGCAGCCGGAGACTGACAGAGAGTCGAGGTCAGTCATTCTAGAAATATAGCTGAGGCTAAGCTGAGAAATATTCTCGGATCCAATAATTGCCAGTCTTTTGATCGTGGATATTTTGCTGAGGCTTTGGATCTGTCTGTCATTGAAAATACAATCTTTCAAAACCAGTTGGATGGGTCTCAAACTTCGAATGTTTCGCAAATCTTGACTGGTGAGCCACGTCTGAGCAACGACCAGGCGCTTGGGTTTGGCGCGCGTTTTTTGCAGCGCTGCCAGTTGCTTGTGTGCATTCTTTCCCATCGCCGTGTATGTCTTGACTCTGGAGAAGTAAACATCGTCTGCGACCTGAAAAAGAGAGCCTAGATTTTCTTCTGCCAGGGTTTGCGTGGCTCGACCGGGTTGCTGGCAAATAACATAGGACATGATTGCCAGACCAGCGACCATTAACACTACGCTGCTGATAAACAAGCCACTTATCCAGAGTCGCAGAGATCTTCTAGGACTTGGCGAAACTCGTTCTGCCAGGGAAAAACTTTCAGGACTGAAATCTTCCGTCGGCTTCTCGCCTTTCTCCGCCATACATGCCAGGATATCGGCGCGCATTTCTGATACGGACTGGTAGCGTTTGGCCGGTTCTTTAGCCAGTGCTTTGGCGATTATTCGATCGAGATCGGGATGGAACTCACCAGTATGTTTCCAATGATCTTTCAAGGTGGGTGGCTGCTCGAGCACGTGCATGCTCATTGTTTCCAGCGGCGTTTTACCGCGGAACGCCGGGCGACCGGTGAGAGCCTCGAAAAGCAAACAACCTATCGAGTACACGTCTGTTCTGGTATCAAGCGGTTTGCCCTGAACTTGCTCCGGGCTCATGTAGACGGGGCTGCCGACCACGGTCCCTTGTTTGGTTATCGGCTCATCGGTTGTGATCATGGCGATGCCGAAATCGAGAATTTTGGCGCGCGCCTGGGAAGTTCCCAGTCCCTCGACGATGATGTTGGAGGGAGTCAGGTCGCGGTGAACGATGCCAAGCTTGTGAGCAAGCGCCATTCCCTGGCAAACTTGTTCGGTGATTTGCAGCGCCAGCTCAGGAAGAACGGCACCTGCGCTTTTGAAGATCGCCCTCAGAGTCACTCCTCGAACCATCTCCATCACCATGAACGGTCGATTGTCGTTCGTCAAACCGAAATCAAGGGTGGTGGCAACATTGGGATGGTTAATGGCACTGGCGGCTTTTGCTCCGCGGTGAAATCTGACTACGCGGTGCTCGGAAAAATCACCGGCATTCATGATTTTCACCGCCACGATGCGGTTTAGCACCGTATCGTAGGCTTCGAAAACCTTGGCCATGCCGCCTGTCCCTAACAGGCTGACGAGTGAGTACCGTTGAGCGAGAAGTTGACCAACAGAATCAAGTGAAATATTCGTGTTTTTAGGAGAGAGCATAGCTCCTCGTCTTTCCATCAGATCCGCCAAGACCTGAGGTAATATGGTCGCCAGTTAAGGGTCGTACTGGATAGTAAGTTAAATAGGAAGATACTTGAATACTATCTTTAAAATGTGAAAAAGTTGTGGAATGAACTCCGGCACAAAAAAAGAATTTGTGTTCGTTCAATCAAGTATCTCTACGTTAGTTGGCATTTTCGTGGCACGAAAAAACTGCCGTTATCTTTTCGCTGTCGCCTTGCAAAGCTCGGTGTGTGCGCTCAGAGGGAGCAGCAGACCGGTTTCGAAGTCGTAGAAAGAGGTCCAATCGAGTTCCGGCTCATAGAGCCAACCCTGTAACGTCGGTCGATTTTGTTTAAACGTCGGTTCATTCTCCAGGTGGGCCTCAATTTCACGAATCTGGCGCAAGAGCTGTTGCTCGTATGGGCGCAATGTGTGTCCATCGGAGTGTGTGTCGTTGGAGGAATTGTGTTCGTTTGGTGTTTTGATTAGTCTCAAACGCCTACCGCCTCGATTCTCGGCTTCCCGCTCCTGACGGACAAATGAACAACCGGTGTGCAAACAGACAATGATGTGCTCAACACCAGATGCAATGGCTAGAAGCGAATCGAGCAATTCGAGCCCGCCGCGATCGCCTCGGCTGTATACTAGCCCGCCTGCGGTTCTCAGAAAGGAGAGCGGTTGCAACTCCTCTAGATTGGACAGCTCGGGAAGTGATCCTGTCTCACAACAGGCGATCACAATTGTTCGAACATCATGAATCGGCTGCTCCGGTATTGTTAACCAGATCGATTCTAAACAGCATGCGTTTTCTTTGATTTGACATCCACACATGGCAAATCCTCCTGGTATTGGAATTCAACTCAGCAGACATCGCGAAAGATCGCAATGGCAATGCGAAAGAAAATGGTGCCGGTGATCGCCGACAACACCTCTCAGACTGGTTGAGTTTTCAAATCAGAAGTGATTGAAACCGAAGCCAGATCGGCTTCGGCTTAGTTGCCTGCATGTGTGATCGTTCTTTATCGCGCCACGAAACGGTGCGCGCGACTTCAGGATCTTGACCGATGCGTACAAATTGACATATTCGATCCACCCGCTGAACGCTGCGTGGATCTTGTATAGAGAGACTGTTTGCCACCAATAAAACGCGGCGTCTTATCGGAGACTCCCCCTGTCCATCCAGCTCCTCAGCTAGAGGCATCGACTTTCCGCCCAGAGTAGAGGTTACTTCGGTCTCTTCATCTTCGAGCTGAACAAAATTGTGGGTCAGATCCATGCACGTGACGCATTGGACCACGAGCATTATGGAGAGGAAAAGAGTTCTTAGCGTTTTGCTCAAACGCATAAAGTACCTCCCACGCTACGAAATAAACTAGCCCAAGTGGAACTGCGATTGACAGCGGTTCGTTCTCGGGGCTGAAACATCTCGTATCCTCAGTCTCAAATATTGTAATGTTGCAATATGTCAATGTTAGCACTCTATCAGCCTGAAGTGGTAGGCGTCAAGGGCAAAAGGCGCTGTTCCTCTGGCAAAACCTGCTGTCACTCAGCGATTACGGGATCGTTTGGTGATTTTTCTGGGGCTAGGCGGCGGAGTCACTTTCCACTCAGAACGAGCCGAATCCATTGCTGATGAAATCCGTTCCGTCTCGGAGCTGTCCGGCGAAATAAAGGATATACATTCGACTACCATCTCTGCCAGGTCCGCATGACGGAGATGATAGAAGACGTGTCTGCCTTCTCGACGTTCCAGAACGATTCTGTTGGCCCGCAGAATTCCAAGATGTTGCGAGACAGAGGCTTGTGGCACCATGAGCGCGTCTTTGAGATCGGTGACCGTTCTCTCCCCGTTGCGCAGCTCTTCAATAATCAACACGCGCAAGGGATGAGCAAGTACGCCAAAGAATCGGGAAAGCTCTTCTGATACTACTCTTCGGTCCATCTTAGCAAGCTGCCACCGCCGTCGAACCACCCCATCCTAACATGTAATCCTCGATCCTACTATATTCCAATGTATCCTCTGCGTCCGCAAGCTCCATGTGCGCTTCTTCGATGAGCGATTTCAGCGGCGATGCTATCAAGCAGGTGTCTTTTGGGCTTTTGGTGATTTGACAGAACCATTGCTGTTTGCTAATGTGATGGTATCGACATATTGCCATATTGCAATATGTCGATTGAACGAAATGACCAGGCAGTTCCGGCGCGCAACTCGTCGAAATTGTCGTCTGTGCATGGCAATAAAACCTCCTGCAAAGAATGGCGTGGCAAAACAGTCTCCATGCTTAGCTTCCGTTTGCCATCAGTTGAACTAGAGGACAGATTTTATGAGTGAATCAGTAATTGAGACCACCAAAGAGAATAGTTTGCCTGGCTTGTTGTGGCATCGATTCAAGGCTTTCAACAAAGTGTATGACGATCGATTCGAAGACATCTCCCAGGAAACGTGGGTTAAGACAGTCTATCGTGATTTTAGTGCCGGACTGGTGGTAGCGCTTACTGCCATTCCGATGGCCATGGGATTCGCGATGGCTATGGGTCTGAGGCCGGAACAAGGTATCATCGCCGGTGCGTTGGCATGTATCGTGGGACGCACATGGGGTGGATCCAAGTACCAGGTCTACGGTCCTACGGCAGCTTTCATACCGATAATCGCTGAGCTGATGTTGAAGTATGGGCAGCCGCATACTGGTGGCAACACTGCTGTGGCCCATGGTTTCCTGGTGGCATGCTCACTGGGCGCCGGTTTCATTCTTATGTTGATGGGTCTGTTTGGACTGGGCAAGTACGTCAAACTTGTGCCGAACTCAATCGTCGTAGGATTTACTATCGGTATCGCGGTGGTTATTGCATGCACCAATCTCGGTGACATGTTCGGATTGAAGCATCAACTGCACGGCGAGTTTCTGGAGAAATTCAGTCTCCTCGGCGCGCACTTGAACGAGTTCAACGGCTACGCCTTTTTGATTGCCATACTAACGTTTGCAATTACGAAGTTTCTCCAGCGCACATCGTCCTTCATTCCTGCACCGTTATGTGCAATCGTCTTTTGTACGCTCCTCTCTCAGACGGTCTTCGCCAACAAGGGAATTCTCGATGTTGGTGCCCGCTACGGAAGCATTCCTTCCAACTTCTTTGTCTTCACGCCGCCGCAGCTCCCTGCAATGTCCCCTTCAGTGTTTGTGGACGCATGTTATTTCGTTATGGCAATCGTCTTCGTCTCTGCTGTGGAGAGCCTGCTCTGCTCGTCTATGGCAGACAAACTGGCAAACAATAAGAGAACGCCGTTCAATCCCGACAAAGAGTTCTGGGGTCAAGGATTGGTACAAGCAATTGTTCCTCTTGTTAATGGCTTCCCCTGCACCGGGGCGTTAGCGCGCACCGCTACCAGTATCAAGGCTGGAGCCGTATCTCCTCTTGCCGGATACTTCAAAGGGGCATTAAAACTGGGTCTGGCAATCTTTCTCGCGCCCTGGTTGGAGATGATACCAATGGCCTGCATCGCAGGTGTGTTGCTTTGGGTTTCGACCAATATGGTCAAGATCTCAGAGGTCAAAGAGGTATTCAGAGGCAGTCGAGCCCACAGTCTACTTCTCGTTTTCACGGCAGTCATGGTGCCGATTACAGACTTCTTGACCGGTGTTCTATCGGCGCTGGTGTTGTTTGCTGTCTGTACGACAATAAAACGCCGATTGACACTGGGTCGGACGCCAGCGTACCCTCCTCAGGATGAGACCATGACAGCATAAATGATTTTTGTTCTATAGATTCAATTAGGTGATGGAGCTTGAAGAATGCATCAGATTCGACCAGAAAAAAACCGCAGTGCAATTGCCGTTTATTTTAGCAATCGTGGTATCGGGGATGGAGGCGAGCGACGTCTTGCGTCGAAAGCATTATCGGCTAAGTCAATCATGGCTCGCATTTACTCTCGGTATCTGCTTGCCGCACTGACCGGAGCCACAATTGGATGTCTCATCTTTCTCGGCTTCCTTGTCTTGTCTCATGACAGAGGACCCTGGAGAGAGCTAGCACCTTTCGTTTCGGTACTGATGGTGGTGAGTTCGTTTGTCTGCGTACTGGGACTGTATGTCTGGGAGTTCAAGAATTTCTCGAGAACGAAGAGCCGTTTCTAATCAAGAATGAATTGCCAAGCAGGGAGATAATGTTCGAGCACGGTTGTCAGTCGGCGATAATAGCGTCGGGCTTCCTCCTTATTTAGAGAACGGTTTGTCATGAAAAGAGAACTTTTGACACTCGGCTTGTTGCTCTCCCTTTCCTGCGACGCGGCATCGGCTAAGGACGGCGAATGCTGTTTCGTCTCTCGCATGGCTTCGTTTACTGCCGGAGTCGTCGTGGGCACACCCGTAGCTATCGTGAAACGAACCTTCCAGCAGACGCGCGATGGCTCAACTGACTTGATTGGGGATTCGAAGAACCCCATCCTCGTCGCCACGACGAGCGTATTCGCCCTTCCGTTCGCTCTTATGGGTGGACCGATTCAAGGTGTTGAATATGGAGTACGGAATAGCTGGATTGGTAGCAAAGAAGAGCCATTCGGCAAGACCGCTTTCAGCATCGACGACGCCGAATAAGGCGCACCTGACTTAGCGAATCAATTTTGCGTCTGGGTCTGAAGCTGCTCCAACCGAGCTTTAACTTGCGCCGCATCGTCTTTTCTACCCAACCGTTCCAGCACTGTTTTGTAGTTTCTAAGAGATAGGCAGAGATTGTCCGGCTTATCTTCCTTTTCCTGCATACCGATCGCTTTTTCCAGGTAGGGGAGCGCCTTTTCGTACTCTCCTGCCTTGATCAGGGGAACGCTCGAATTGCAGTAAGCCACTGCCAGATTGCGTTTAGCGAGCTCATAGCCAGGCATGAGCTTCAAGGCTTCCTGATACTTTTCAATCGCCAGTTCGTAGTTTTGCTCGGAAACGGCTTTGTTGCCAAGATTGTTTAGGTAGCCAGCCTTGGCAACGGGAGTATTAGGAAGGGACGCACCAAAGTCTACAGTCATTCCGGTTGAGGCGCGAGAGTAAAGCATCTTGAGCGTCTGGACATCTCTGTCTGTAAGTTGCGGCTCGTCGGTTCTCTGTAACTTGGTGGCCAGGTACATAATGTCCTTTGGCTCCGTGCTGTGTCCGTGCAGTCCCATAATGTGGCCAATCTCGTGCAGGCAGATGTAATGCATGGTTGTCGGTAGGATCTCGGTTTTTTCTCGTCGAGTAAGTATTACGATTTCACCGCTGACCAGCCCCTTGGCTTGGGCGGCGAATTGCGCATGTCCACCCTCTGCTGGATCGACCAGTCGTTTGATATCGGCTGTCCAAATGCATTTGATGTGTGGTTTACCATCTGCGCCTACAAGTTTGAACGAGACTTTGCCGTCAGTGGCGCGTGACCACTCATCCAGGCTCTTCACAAATAGAGTCCTGTACCAGGGCTGATAGCCGGGAACGGCGGTGCCCTCTTCGATGTACACTCTCACCGGCATGCTTTCGTCAGGCCAACGGACAGTACCTCGAGCAGTGACGCTGGCCAGATAATTGCCGGCATCATCGGCGATATTACCTGTCCGTTCTCTCGTCTCCAATGCTCGCTTGAGATGCCCGATGGAATCCTTGACGGACTGCCGTTTGGGATGATCTTGAGGAATCATGCTGACGAATTTTTCATATGCTTTTAGAGCTTCCGGCAATCGTCCCCGCACGTAGGCGAGACTGCCGAGCATCATCCAACTGTCCGGGAAATTCGGGTTCAGTCTGATCGAGACTTTTATTTCGCGTGTTGCATCTTCATTCTTGTTGGCTTTGTCAAGATAGAAGGCGCGCAGGAAGTGGACACAAGCGTAGTTGGGATAGGTGTCGATCAACTTCTGGGTTCTCGCATCCGCCTCGGCATAATTGCCTACCTGAACCAGATTCTGCAAGTTCTTATGCGTGTCGAACACTTCCTTAGGCACTTTTTCGCCATTGACGGCGTAAGTGTGCGTAATAATTGGTCTGGCGAGAGCGGGAGCAGTGCGCAGTACTAGTGATAAAGCTATTGCACTGAATATAGTGAAGTTGCGCATATCGGGTTACCGGTAGGAGTTCAATTAGTCGGTAAAAACGACTGATGTAGCGAGTCTACGAAAGTCTATTCTACATAACTCGATTAATTCAAGAGGGATGTAACGGTGATATCTGGGCGAAGAGCCTCGATGTGACGGGCTCTTGGCTTTATTGACCGGGACTGTTCTTTCATATAAAGGCGAAAAGATTGGCGACTCCGATGCGTTGCTACTGTGCAAATGGATTTACCATGTCTATTGTAGTGATGCGGATCTTTTTCTTGCGGGTCAGATCCTCGATGATCTGCCCCAGTATGGTCTCAATGCGAACGCAGCCAACGAGGCGCTGATCGACGGCATTGTCGACTACCGGCAAATTCTTCAACCCGTGCTCGCGCATCGTCGCCACAGCAACTGTTGTAGACTCGTCCTTGGAGATTACTACCGGTTCTGAAACCATAATGTGGTGCACTCGCAGTACATCGTCGTGATCTGCTTTCAAACTGGAGGCGACCTCGATTGTTCTCAGCAGGTCGCTTCTTGTTACCACGCCCACCAGGCTGCCCTTCTCGTCAACGACACAGCAAAAGTCCAGTTGATGACGGCGAAATTGATCGAGAAGTCCGACAATTAGATCATCCGGTCTCAAAATCTCGCCCGGCACTGGTTCTGTCACCACACGTAGTGGCAGATTGTCGAGAACCGACTGTACCTCAGGCATCTCTTTCCATATGTTTCTGCGACGTTTGACAGCGCTGGCGATAGCATCGCGCAGCGGCGCGAGATTAGCGGACATCTCAGAGAACAATCCTCGTCCCATCCCCACTACATGCAAATTGTCGCGCGCTCTCACCGAAGCATTTCGTGGTCTGCTGGCGACCAGAGCCGCCTCGCCGAAGAAGTCTCCGGGACCAAGGACCGCCACCACTTCATTCTCTTTTTTGTCATCATTGTACGTGAGAATGTCTACCTCCCCGCGCTCGATGACGTAGAAATAGTTGGCCGGATCGCCCTGGCGAAATACGAAGTCACCCGGTGCGTAGAACTCTCGAGTGGCGCTTCTCGAGCTGTCGGTTTTCACGTAGGCAAGATCTCTAGGAAAAATCAGCTCGCAAAACCATTCGATTCCCACTTTGATTCTCTGGGAAAGAGATGGCAGTTTCATCAGGTAAATAGTTCGCCAGAGAACCCAGGCCGGAAATCCGGAAATGCGCAGATCAGCAATTTCGGCAACGGCGCTGTATCCGCCGATGGCGCAAAGTTGCCCCTGGGGCTTGTGGAAGAAGGGCTTGGTTTTTTCGCCTTTGATCTGGTTGCAGATATTATGCGCTGCCTGAGCCCCTTGTCTCTCTGCAAATTGCCCTACCGGTGGTGCGATCTGCCCTGTGGCCGCGTTTGGAATAGCAGCGCAGTCGCCTATGGACCAAGCTCCTTCGTGACCAGCGATGGACATGTCTGGCATGGTGGCAATTCTCCCACCCATCTTTTCAATGGACAAGCGTGCCACCAGAGGTAATGGCGTGGTGCCGATCGTGCAAACTAGTGTGCCACCACTGAGAAAACTATCGTCATTCAACCAAACGCCTTCTCTGGTTGCTTTGCAGGCCCTACGGTTGAGATGGAAGTGAATGCCACGTTTCTTCATTTTCTCGCGAGCGAACTCACTCAGCGAAGGCGAGACTTCCGGGAGAATACGATCGTGCGAGTGTACAAGGTTGACTCGAATCATGCTTTTGTCGATGGATTGAAAAAACTTGGCGCTTGATCTGACAAAGTCATTGATTTCGCCGGCCACTTCCACGCCGCTGAATCCGCCACCAATGACGGTGAAAGTGAGAAACCAGGCCTTCTTGACCTGGTCTTCGCAGACCTCCGCCTTCTCCATTTGATCGATAATGTGAGACTGCAGGCGAAGGGCGTCTCCAACGCTCTTGAGCGGGAAGGAGTGCTCATCCATTCCAGGCACGATTGCCAGGTTCGAAGTATTTCCGCAGGCGATTACGAGGTGATCGTAGTCCATTCGTCTGCGGTTCATGTCGTAGGATTCATATTCAATGAATTTGTCGACGAGGTCTATGTTGAGGACTTCCTCTGACCTGCATTTGACGCCGGATAGAAGCTGGCGTAATGGAGCTGCCACATCCTTGGTCTTAATCGCCGCGCTGGCTACCTCGGCTAACAAGGGCGAGAACACCATGTGGTTCTCTTTGTTGAAGAGAACGATTTCGCGGTTTGATGGGAGATTTTTTCTCAGAGTCCGAGCGCATTTCACGCCCGCAAAGCCGCCACCAAGAATGATGATTCGAGATTGGGTCATGGCTGAAACCCTGCGATCGCGGGTTCACCGCGCATTGATGCTGCCAGATAGACAAGGGAGCAGGTCGTTTCCGATCCTGCTCCCCGATAATATCAGGTCTGCTTAGTTCTCGACTCCACCAAGAGAGTGTTCGTTTTTCTGAACAGTCGAAGTATCCTTATCGCCGGTTTTGTTGACGTCGGTAAGATAGGTTTCGTCCATCCAGCGATCCGGGTTTTTCGGATCTCTTTCGAACCTGATGTCTTTCGGAAGCATCGGGTTGAAGAACTGAGCTCGTTTGATGTCTTCACGGGCGACAATCGATTTGCCCAGTTGGTGCCATAGGAAGGCTCGAGCAAGATAATAGTTGGCCTGGTTTGGATCGATTCTGATTGCGTACTCCAGGTCTTCCATCGCAGGGCCTGTTTTGCCTACCTGCTCATAGGCTTTGGCTCGGTGATAATACAAATCGGAGTCGGTTGGGTCTTGCTTGATTGCAGCAGTGAAATCGTTGATCGCCTGATCGGCGTTCTTCAGTTTGAAGTTCTCTTTGCCACGGTTTGACAGCAGATCATTGTTGGAAGGATCCAGTTGCAGAGCTTTGTCATAATCTTTCAAGGCATCTTCCGGTCTGGACATGCCACTATATGCGGAGCCTCTGTGAATGTAAGCGACACCTTCTTCCGGCGCTAACTGGATTGCATAGCTGTAATCCTTTAAAGCATCTTCGTTCTTACCGAGAACCTTCAAGAGATCGGCTCGTCCGACCAGGGCTTTGTAGTTTTTCGGGTCTTGTTTCAACGCCGTATTGAAAGTGTCGAGCGCTTTGTCGTTGTTTCCCTGCATTGAATAAGTCTGTGCCAATCCGCTGTAAGCATCAGCATTATTAGCATCAGCATTGATTGCTTTTTCGAAATCCTGAATCGCTTCTGTATGTTGATTGAGCTTAGAATGAGCGATGCCTCTGCTGACGAGGGCAACCGGATCATCTGCTTTGTATACCAAAGCCTGGGTGAAATCTTCTACTGCCAGGTTGTACTGGCCAAGCTCGAAGAAGCATTGACCCCGCCGCAGCAAGGGTCTGGCATCGGTTTGAGCCATGCCGATGGCCATATCGAATGCCTGAATCGCTTCCTTATATTGTTTGCTCTTCATGAGCTTGACGCCCTGTTCGTAAAACGCTCCGGATGTCTCTTCCGTGTAAGCGGCACTTTTGGGCTCATAAACGTTCTTCGAATCGGCTGTGCTGTCGTCGTCAGCGAACGCGGCCATAGGAGTCAGACCAACGATGATTCCTGCCAGGGACATCCCCAGCATAAAACTCAAGCTACTGCATCTCAACTTGGATCGCATCAATTCGTCCTCCTCACCTCGGGTCACATTGCTACGAGTTCCTTATTATATAGAAGAGGAACGAAGGCGGGAGAACGGAACTTGTCGAGCCCTCCTGCACGGGCAATCGATCGTCCATTCACTCGGGTAAAGGCTGATAATTTGCTCGTCATCATTGTCTCGGGATATCTCCTTGAGCGCAGTATCCATCACGATTCGATAGTAGCTTTTGATTGTTTCCGGACATCGATATTCTCCATTGGCCGCCGTTAAGTAATATTGAGCGTTGGCTCGATACTGTATGCGAAATCTTTGAAAACCCGAAGAGGTGAGTAAAAGGGCGAATTAATCTTTGCCGTGTTTGCCGAGGAGTCAAGGGAAACTCAATGTTCATGCGGTTTTCAGCCAGATTGTACGCGTTTTCGCTAACCCTCCTTAGCGAATTCATCTATCTTGACATTCAAACTAGGATGAAATTACCGCCCTTCGCTCACCTCCAATTGGAGTAATCAATGCATTTATCCAGTCGCCGACTTAGACGATTCAGAATCGGAGAGCTTCTTCTGGAAGCTGGAATAGTTTCTCCTGAAGTCCTAACGCATAGCCTTACTATCGCCCAGCGATCCTGCATGCCGTTAGGACGAGTCCTCGTTATGTCCGGCCATATATCGGATCTTGATGTCGACAGCACTTTGCAAACTCAAGCTCATGTTCGCGATGGATCGATAGAGTTTGCAATTGCCAGGGAGCTGCTGCGATTTGCTCATATTCGTCAGGTAACGCTGGAAGATGCGTATAAGATGAACGGCATCTGTGTCAAACACACTTCCCTCTCGCGGCTGGGAAACCTTCTCTATGCGGCTGGTATCGTAGATGATGCCGGAGTGGATTGTGCCGTAAGATATTCGATTAGCAATGAATGCCCGCTTGGACTGGCGCTGGTTTCGTTGGAGCTGATTTCGGATAAGACACTAATCAACGCTATGAACCTTCAGGTTCTGATTCGTGACGGAAAAGTAAAATTCCTCGAAGCAGTGAAGGTCCTTCGCATTGCAGAAAGCAATGACGGCGATCTCGCTTCCGCGCTTTCCAGACTCAACCTGGACCTCGATCATCGTCCACAGAGTCAACCGAAAATGGGGCAGCTTCTGGTGGCAGCTGGCCTTATCTCGCGTCGCGACGGACTTACTATTCTCGAGTTAGGCATGGAAAGCGACCGCTCTTATGGCGAGCTTCTTGTCGAGTTCCAACTCGTATCCCAAAATGTTGTCAACGCAGCCATTGCGATACAGGATATGTTTATCAATCCACTATTCACCAAGTCTCGGGCGATCAGGCTGCTCAAGCTGGTAGAGGAAACCAACGTGCCGCTCGAGCAGATTATGGACGAGCTTTCTGCGCTACAACAGGTTGTTTCACTTCTGATCGCCTCTGGTGTGATCGATAACGAGATGATAGAACGAGCCAGTGAAGCGATTGTCGACAATGAGCAGAGCGTGCCCGAATACCTCGTTACTTCGGGAATGATCTCCTCAGAGTTAACTTGGGCAGCACTCGAGTGTCTGCAAGCGATTCAAGCAGGCACGCTCGCCTACGACGAGGTCCTTCTGCAGCTTTCGCTCACGCGTAACGTCGCGAAGGTGGCATAGACAATTTGAGCTAACTCTACGTCGGATTTATACCGCATGTCTTTACCGTCAATTCGGCAGCCGCTTGAACGTATTCTTGCAGCTCGTGCTTAACCGGTCGAACGTTCCAGATCTTTTCGCAATACTCCATAACCGCTCGGTCGGAGGAGAACTTACCCAGGCGGGCGACGTTCAATATGGACATCTTTGCCCAACGCTCCTGATCTTTGTATGCTGCACCCAGATCCATTTGGCAGTCAATGTAGGATCTGTAGTCCGCCAGGAGCATGAACTCGTCTCTGCTCAAGAGCGAGTCTACCAGCGGCTGGAAGAGGTGCGAGCTGCCTGGTGAGAAGTATCCGGTCGAGAGCTGGTCCAGGACCTCCTTGAGTTGCGGATCTCTCTCATAATATTGGCGAGGATGGTAGCCGGTCATCTTCAGCTCCATCACTTCTTCTGCCGTGAGCCCGAAGAGGAAGAAATTCTCCGCTCCCGCTTCTTCTCTGATTTCAATGTTGGCACCATCCATGGTGCCAATGGTTATGGCGCCATTGAGACCGAACTTCATGTTGCCTGTTCCGGACGCTTCCTTGCCGGCTGTCGAGATTTGCTCAGACACATCCGCAGCAGGATATATGCGTTGCGCCACGGAGACATTGAAGTCGGGAATGAAGATCACTTTGATCAGGTCTTTTACAACAGGATCAGTGTTGACCATGTCCGCAACCGAGTTGATCAGCTTGATAATCAGTTTGGCGATGAAGTATCCAGGAGCTGCTTTGCCGCCGAAGATGAATGTCCTTGGCTGGAAGTCGGCCGGCACCGGATTATTCTTCAAAAAGTTGTAGAGGGTGATGATGTGCAAGACATTGAGATGCTGTCGCTTATATTCATGAATTCGTTTGACTTGGATATCGAAGATGCTGTTTGGATCAAGGGCTACGCCGGTTTTGTCAAGCAAGTATCGAGACAGCTTGTCTTTCTGTTTGTGCTTGATCGCCATCCATTCGTCCTGGAAACCGCGGTCTTCGACGAATTTTTCCAGTCCTTTGAGCAGCGGTAGATCCTTCACCCAGTCGCCCCCAATACTTCTGGTAATCAGGTCTGAGAGTTCCGGGTTACTCAGCTTAATCCAGCGTCTTGGTGTCACACCGTTGGTGATGTTGACGAACTTGTTCGGATAAAGATTGGCAAAGTCGGTGAGGACGCGCTCTTTCATTAGTTCTGTATGCAGTGCGGCGACTCCATTGATCTTGGAGCTGCCTACGCACGCTAGGTGCGCCATTCGAATCGAACGCTCACCATCCTCTTCTATAATCGAGACACGCTTCACCAGTGCATCATCGCCTGGATGATCGAGGCGGACCGTATTGAGAAATCGTGAATTGATCTCGTAAATAATCTCGAGATGCCGGGGTAGTATTTCCTGGAAGAGACTTACCGGCCAACGTTCTAGTGCTTCCGGCAATAGGGTGTGGTTGGTGTAGGCAAAACATTTTGTCGTCACATCCCAAGCCGTCGACCATTCGACATTTTGTTCGTCGACCAGAAGACGCATCAGCTCTGCCACGGCGACGGAAGGATGAGTATCGTTGAGCTGAATGATGAACTTCTCGTGCAGGTCGTGCGCCGATCTTCCGGCGCGCAGGTGCAAGCGCAAAATCGTCTGCAGCGAGCAAGAGACGAAGAAATACTGTTGCTCCAGCCGTAGTCGCCGGCCTTGTGAAACATTATCGTTCGGGTAAAGAACTTTAGACAGGTTCTCCGACATCATTTTGTCGTTGACCGCGCCAAGATAGTCGCCCATGTTGAAGATCTGGAAATCAAACTCTTTGGCAGCCTCCGCCCGCCACAGACGAAGCGTATTGGCAGTATTGGTGCCATATCCGGGGATGAGCGTGTCGTATGGGATTCCCTGTACCTCTCTGGCGGCATTCCAGCGAACTCGATACCTGCCGCTATCATCCATGTAGCTGCTCGTTTTTCCGCCGAACTTGACAGTGACTGCGGCTTCCGGTCTGGGCAGCTCCCAGGGATTTCCAAGAGAGAGCCACCTGTCGGCTACTTCCACTTGCCAGCCGTTCTTGATAATTTGATCGAATATACCGAACTCATAGCGGATGCCGAATCCTATAGAAGGAATGTCGTTGGTCGCCATCGAGTCCAGGTAGCAGGCTGCCAGCCTTCCCAGACCACCGTTGCCCAGACCCGGCTCCTCTTCTTGCTCGATAATCGATTCAAAATCGAGCCCCGATTCCTCAATCGCTACCTTCATAGCGTCGAAAAGACCCAGGTTGAGCATATTGTTGGCCAGGTGCGGTCCAAGAAGAAACTCGGCGGAAAGGTAACAAACAACTCGCTCGTTGCGTTCGAAATTGTTTTCGATTGTATTGAGCCACCGATGCAGCAATCTGTCGCGAACTGTATATGCAACAGCGAGATAGAAGTCGTTCTTTGAGGCGATGTCGGGATATTTGCCTACATTATAGTAGAGGTTGTCAGCTAGAGCCCGTCTTAGTGTTCTCTTGCTGAGGCCCGTTCTGTCATCCTCTACCTGCATGTATTCACT
>CAYTDR010000035.1:0-18446 GCA_964436185.1 uncultured Candidatus Obscuribacterales bacterium
CCCACGCCACCGAGGGCGAGGCTGAAGTAGAAGGGCGCCGGCACCATCGGACAGCATCCAACGCAAGAATTCCGATTCAAGATCAATTCGAAGATCCTTGATCGCTTCATATCGACTCTTCTTCAGCAGGCGCGATGCTAATTCAGTGCCCAGCACGAGCGCCGCGTTCTTCTCTTGCAATCGTACTTGATTGCAAGCCGCCTTTAGAGCCATCATACTGGCGGAGCACACACCGTGGGTGGTGAGTATTTCTAGCGGACCTATATCCAGCTCAGCTTGAACGATGCTAGCCAATCCTGGCAGCGGCAGATCACCTTGAGTCGAAGCGACTGCGAGAAGATCCAGATCCTTTTCATCTACCTCTGCACGCGACAAGCAGTCTCGCGCTGCTTCAGCAGCCAAGTCTTTATTTTGATGAGTAGATCGTTGCTCGGAATCAAGAGCATAGTGCCGGGAAATAATCCCATTGCTCTGCAAGATCTTTTTCTTCAGGCGAGATGGCTTTCCATGGACCAGACCGAGCACATCTTCGATTTGATCGTTGGTGACGGGTGGACCTGGAAGGTAGCTACCGGATGCGGTGATGAAGACTGGGGAGTTGGATGACATGTTTGTTGCTATACCTGAGTAGTCTTGCGTTTCGATTTTTGAAATCGATAACATCGAATGAATTCTTCGATGAAAGGAATTACGTCCAAGATAATCAGAGTGAAGAAATATCCTGTTATGTAACCCGAGTCCAGAGGACGTTTCTTGAAGATTAGACTCATGTTGCCAGCCCAATTGAAACTAATAAAATCGACGAACGCAGACCAGTTAATAAAGACGATCAGTGCCACAATGACAAAAGGCAGACACTCGAGAAAGCTGTGAACATGGGTCTCTAGGATAGATATTTCTCGCTTGTGCAACGCATAATGAACGTCCATGTGTGCCACCACTTCGTGAAAGATTAGCACTATGAACATTATGATGAACTGCAATACGTTTATCTCGAAATACAGACCGAGAAATATAGGGATGCCGACTTGAACACCCATGATTGCATGGTAAACGGACTCCTGCCAGCCGCTTGTCTCCTCGATCTTCGACTTCTTATGGCAATACCAATCGATAAATCCCATGATCAGCCAGAGCGGGAGGCAGACAAACATAACAAAATTGAACAACAGCACATCAGGAGGAATGTTTTTTAGTTGCTCCAATTTTGGAACCTACTCGGAAGTGATTGAAATCATAATTGTGATTCGATCGGCGTCGATTATTTGGGAGGGACTAGATTCATTGCAGATTGATTTACAAATCGTTATCATTTGACTATGCAACCCAACCGGCTCTAGTTTTGTTGGTGTTTTGATAAACACGAATAGACACAGAAATCCGCCAAACTTTTAATCTAATCCCCCATTAATCAACTTGGAGCAGTATGTTAGCCTCTTCTGATTGTGAGATGGAGTTCTCGACAGTGCGCCTAATTCACTCCCTCTCTGGACTGCATTTTGGATTTAATTGAGGTATTTAATTGATGAAGCTAACGATGAAGAGCGCATTGGGACTGGCATTAGCATTGCTTACAGCGGTCCCGGCGACAATGGCGGCAGGACCTACATATCGCACTTCTGGTCAGAAGTTTGGTTGTGGCGCCGCCGGAACCAATGTGAGATACGAGAGCCTTACTGGTGGTGACGGATTTGGACCCACCAACCTATTTGTTCACTCGTTTTTCGGTGGCACCAACCCACCTGGACCACCCATCCCTGTCCGGACCTCCGGTTATATTGGGCAGGCTTTCGAGCTGCCGAATCCACCAAGTTCCGCGAACGGATTTAGAGACTTCTCGCTTTCGTTCAAAAAAGATCCACTTGACGATGGGGACAATGGTATCAATGCTGCCAGAGTCGAATTTACGTTTGTGTTTCCGAACGGAACAACCGTAGTGAGAACCAAAAAGTTCGTCGGTATGCTAGACGGTGAAAGTCCGCTGCAACTCACTCCACCCGATGCAAACGGTTTTCAAACAGCCAAAACCAACGCTATTAGTTTTGCTGGCGGATTGAACGTTAGAGAAGCGAACCTGGTTAAGTACATACCGTACATCAAGACCAACAATTCTCAAGCCCGTATTTTCTTCGGCGAAGCCCAAGTCAGTACCCAAAACGATGGACAGTATATCTATGGCTTCTTGAAGTACAACAATGCTCCCTGCCCGGTGGTTCCGCTGACGCCAGACGCGCCTTAAGCTAAGGGCAATTAGTGTGATCTAGACGAGGTCTTAAAGGCCTCGTCTTTTTCATTCTGTGTTTATCGCGCCCAATTATTGGATACAGAAAACGTCGATGCGCCTTCGTTAGCGACAATGATTCTCGGCAGATTTTAGTTTTGTATGCGTTGACGATCAGAGTAGGGGGCGCCACCGGATTTGAAGGAGAACTCGAATCCGCTCCTTCGTCGTAGCCATCTCTGAGTTTGAGGGCGCCGCACCTGAGACTACAGAAATTGTTTTTCGAATCTACATTTCGATAGAACAGAAAACAACTAGCTCGGTCGTATCTTCAAGCCATTGA
This sequence comes from uncultured Candidatus Obscuribacterales bacterium, assembly GCA_964436185.1. Lineage (GTDB taxonomy): Bacteria > Cyanobacteriota > Vampirovibrionia > Obscuribacterales > Obscuribacteraceae > CAYTDR01. The sequence continues at coordinate 2,565 of CAYTDR010000035.1, forward strand.
CCGCAAAATCAAAATAACCCTTCAGCTGTTTCTTCAGTTCGCCTGCTTGTCTTCCAGAGCGAACCCAATGATACTGTTCGGCCAGAATCGCCAGATCCAGCATATGAGCAATTCGGCAGCGATCAATGTCGGTGCGAAAAACTCCCGCTTCCTGACCTTGTTGAATGATTACATCCAAACAGATCGTCATAGGTTCAGGTTTGCACGTGGAGGTGCTTTCACGTTCCATGAGCGGGCTGAAACGTTGGTCGCAGAATACATCCAGTAATCGAAAGTTCTCCGCTGTCCACTCCGCGACGTCATCGAGAAATGCATCGATCATCTGCTCGACCGATAGTTTCTTGGAGCGGAGCGCTTCTATATAGATCAGAGCTTCTTCCGTTCCTCTCCGTTTTATTTCGAGCGCAATCTCTTCTTTGGACTTGAAGTATGAATAAAAGGTCACTTTCGCGACGTCGGCTTCAAGGGCGATGTCGTCGATGGTTGTTCCGGCGTAACCATGCTTTGCAAACAAACGCGTCGCGACGTCAATGAGAGTCTGCCTTCGCTGTTCTCTTTTGCGGTCTTTTCTTGATAATTCAGCCGTATTCATTTGACAAGCATAACACAGTATGGAACCATACTCTAGTATGGTTTTTTTACAGAAGGGCAAAAATAGCCTTTCTTTGTTTGGTATCAATGGTAACCTACCTCAAAATACTGCCTCTAATGCTGCTTTTCGTCGCAATGCTCCTGAGTTCGTGCAATGAAAAGCCCAAACAAGCCGGAATGCCGCCGGCCGTAGTCGCGATCGAACCCGTAGGCACTGCTCCCTTCAAGGAAAAGTTGAACTACCTTGGGACTCTTCGCTCACGAAAGTCGGTCACGCTGTCCCCGAACGTCGAAGGCGACATTACAAAAATCTTTGTCAACGCGGGTGAGGTAATCGAACCCGGCACCAAAGTAATGCAGATCGATCCGCGCAGACAGGCAGCACAAACCGATGCGTCTGCTTCGGCTGCGGATTCGGTTCAATCAGATTTAGCCACCGCCGAGGCAACTTTACGTTCCCTCGAGAGTACCTTAAAAAGCAAACTAGCCAACGTCGAATACACGAAGTCACAACACGCACGCTACACGAAGCTGGCGAGCGAGGGTGCTGTTTCGCAGGCTGATGCCGACGGCTGGCAAAATAACTATGCTGCGGCACAAGCAGAATGTGGTGCAATTCAGCAACAGATAGAAGCGCAAAAGATGACTATCGAAAAGTTCAAGCGCAGCCATAGACAGGCGTTATCCAGTTTGCGGGCGCAGCAGGAACAGTTGAGATACTACGATATCGTAGCTCCGTTCAAGGGCATGATTGGCGACATTCCCGTAAAAATTGGCGACCACGTCACCTCTGATTCGAAACTGACGACATTGACCGAAAACCATCCGCTTGAGGTTTACGTGTCGATTCCAGCAGAGAAAGCGAGTGTGATGCAAAAAGGCATGAAGGTTGAGCTTGTCTCCACTGATGGTATCGATTACGGAACCAGTGACGTAATCTTTATTTCGCCGACTGTAGACCCAAGCAGCCAGACTGTCTTGATCAAAACGCTGTATTCGAATGATAAGGATTTGTTGCGAGCTGATCAAACTGTAAGAGCGCAGGTGGTTTTGAAGACACGGGATGGATTGTCTGTTCCGACGGCTGCAGTTACGCAGGTTGCCGGAAAATATTTCGTGTTTGTCGCGCAGGGCTCTGGCAGCAAAATGAGCGCAAAGCAAACTGAGATAGAGGTTTTAGGGATCGAAGGAGGCTCATATCAGGTAAGATCAGGATTGAGACCGACAGACAGAATCGTGACCACCGGCATTCAGAGATTGGCGGATGGCGCTCCTATTATGGAAAAGCCGAACGCGTCGAAAGCTGAAACTACGGCACACAGAGCACAGCGACTTCACTAATTGATTGCTGCGCCAAAGGAATCCAGAGCAGAATGTCCGTAAACTTCTTTATTAAAAGACCGATATTCGCATCAGTTTGCTCGCTCATGATTGTGATCGCTGGTTTGGTCTCCATTCCCAACCTTCCTATCGCGCAGTTTCCGGCGATCGTTCCTCCTCAAGTGAAGGTGACTTCGGCATACACCGGTGCTAGTGCCAGTGCCGTCGAAGCGTCAGTAACAAACATTCTTGAGCAGCAGATCAACGGCGTAAAGGGCATGAAGTACCTGACGTCGACCAGCGGAAACGATGGCACCAGCACGATTAATGTCACGTTCGATCTTGAACGAGATGTCGACGCTGCAGCCGTTGACGTTCAAAACCGTGTTGGTTCCGTTCAAGGCCGGCTTCCTGACGAGGTTAAGAAGACAGGCGTCACCGTCGACAAAGTGTCGACCACGATTATTTTTGCGGCCGCTCTATCATCGGACAAGCACGATGCGTTGTATTTGAGCAATTATGCGGACTTGTATATCAAAGATGCTCTCAAACGCGTAAAGGGTGTTGGCGATGTCGTCATATTCGGTGAGCGCAAATATTCAATGCGCATCTGGCTCGATCCCCAGAAACTGAACAACCGGGGCATCACCACAACTGAGGTCGCGCGTGCGCTCGCCAGTCAAAACGTTCAAGTCGCCAGCGGCTCGATCGGTAAGGCACCATATCCGCCAGGTCAAACTTTTGAGATCAGCACTCGCGTGGAAGGACGGCTACGTACACCTGAGCAGTTCGCTAATATCGTCATCAAAGGCGGCCCTCACGGGTCCGTTGTCAAAATCAAAGACATAGGCAGAGTAGAGCTCGGTGCGGAAAATTACGGCACCTTCTTGAGATACAAGGGACGAAATGCAGTCGGCATCGCCATCTTCCAGTTCCCTGGAGCGAACGCGCTTGATGTCGCTCGTGACGGCAAGGCTGTTTTGGAGCAATTGACGCGTAACTTACCTCCTGGCGTTTCCTGCGAAGTGGCATTCGACACGACGCGAGCAGTCGAAGAATCTATTCATGAGGTGATTAAGACCCTCGCTGAGGCTATCTTCCTCGTTATTCTCGTCATTTTTCTGTTCTTGCAGAGTTGGCGAACCACAATTATCCCGGCGATTACAATTCCCGTTTCACTGATCGGAACCTTCGCGGCCATGAAGGTTTTGGACTTTTCAATCAACACACTCACCCTATTCGGTATCACACTGGCTACCGGGCTCGTGGTTGACGATGCGATTGTCGTCATTGAGAACATCGCCCGCCTCATGGAAGAACAGAAACTTTCAGCGTTCGAGGCTGCCAAAGAAGGGATGAAAGAGGTCACAGGAGCGGTTATCGCGACAGCGCTCGTTTTGGCCGCCGTCTTTATTCCTGTCGCGTTTTTCCCTGGCACAACCGGTCAGCTATACAGGCAGTTTGCTTTGACACTGGCTATATCTGTCGGCATCTCAGCGTTCAATGCCTTGACTCTCACACCTGCATTGTCAGCTCTCATGCTCAAGCATGAACATGGTCCTAGCAACTGGTTCTTCGGAAGTATTAACTGGTTCCTTGACCGCGTACGCAACTTCTTCGAGGGCTCACTCGGTTTCCTCCTTCGCTTCAAACCGGTCGTAGTTACAGCTTTCATCGCGTCGCTTGCCCTGACCGCCTTCCTCTACACAAAGATGCCTACGGGTTTCTTGCCTGATGAAGACGTCGGCTATTTCATGATTGTTGTTCAGGCTCCGGATGGAGTTTCGCTCGAATACACCAGTAAAGTTGTTTCGAAGGTCGAGAAGGTCGTCAGCGCTGTGCCCGCAATAAGCGGCGTGTTCGCCGTGGGCGGTTTCAGCTTCTCGGGTAACAATTCCAGCAACGCGATTGTTTTCTGCACGCTCAAACCATGGGCTGAGCGGCACAAACATGAGGACTCTGCCGACGGTATCATTGCATCCTTGCGTGGTCCGTTGTTTGGGATTGACGAGGCGTTCTGCATCCCGTTTAACCCGCCGCCTATCCAAGGTCTCGGAAACTTCGGAGGTTTTGCTTTCGAACTGGAAAACACCCAGCGTCTGCCGTTGGAGGAATTTTCCAAGATCTCAGATCAGTTCCTTGCTGAGGCACGCAAGAGTCCACTTCTCACCGGTATCAACACGACTTTCCGTATGAATTCGCCTCAGTTGATCATCGATGTCGATCGCGACAAAGCTGAATCCCTGGGAGTAAGTGTGGGAGACATATTCAATACGCTCCAGGTTTTCATCGGGTCGCTATACGTCAACGATTTCGACTACCTTGATCGAAGCTATCGAACTTATCTCCAGGCAGACAGTCAGTTCCGAAGCAATCCGAAGGACATCGACCAGCTGTATGTTCGTTCGCAGTCCGGTTCGATGATACCAATAAGCAACTTCATCACGAAGAAGAACACGACTTCCCCACCGACAATCTCTCACTACAACATGATCAAGTCGATCGAAGTGAACGGTTCGCCGGCACCGGGAGTCAGTTCCGGACAAGCCATCGCCGAGATGGAAGAGATTGCCAAACGCGTCCTTCCTCGTGGAACGACCTACGAATGGACCGGTATCTCGCTTGAAGAAATTCAGTCCGGCAACCTGGCAATCCTTATTTTCGCGCTCGGCTTGCTGTTCGTCTTCCTGGTTCTCGCTGCACAATACGAGAGTTTGATGGACCCGCTGATAATCCTGTTCGCCGTTCCGCTGGCGGTACTCGGAGCGATCGGCGCGCAAATGATGCGCGGACTGACAAACGACGTGTTTTGCCAAATCGGTCTCGTCATGCTCATCGGTCTGGCAAGCAAAAACTCGATTCTCATAGTCGAGTTCGCCAACCAGCTCCACGCAAAAGGGTTGTCCTATCACAAAGCCATCGTCGACGCTGCACTAACGCGTCTGCGACCAATCTTGATGACATCGCTGGCATTTATCTTCGGTATCCTGCCACTCGCAATCGCGGAAGGGGCTGGCGCCAACAGCCGGCACTCGCTAGGCACCACAGTCATGGGCGGCATGATCGTCTCGACCATCTTGAGTCTGTATGTAGTTCCTGTGCTCTACCTCGTGTTCAAGTCCATCAAAGGTTTGTTCATCAAAGAACCGATCGTGGTGCTAGAACCAGACGAAGTGCCTGCGAAAAATTTGAATTAGCGCCATTATACAGGCTGTGAGTGCCAACCCCCTCGATATTTCCGATACATCGTCGGCATACTGGGAACGGTCGGAAATCACGCGGGTGAGGCGTACCTGCCGGCGCCGCTAAACCTGCTCAAACTCTAGCCCCTTGAAGGTTTTGACGGGATTGCCTCGTTCCAATTGGTTGTGGTTGGACCACTGCGATTTGCTTGACTCCGAGGTTCGCTCCTCGTCTTGATTTTCGAGCCTCTGCTTCAGTTTCTGCATGGCGATCTTTTTGTTTTCGTGTTGAGAACGGCTTTCTCTCGCGGTCACAATTACGCCAGTGGGGATGTGGGTTATGCGCACCGCAGAGGAAGTCTTGTTTACGTGTTGTCCACCCGGCCCAGAAGCTTGAAATGCCTCGATCTTGAGATCCTCTTTCCTGATTTCTGACCAGTCGGATTCGTCGAGCTTGATTTCGCGCAGACTGACTCCGGCGAACCAGTTGCTTCGTTTATGGTGTGGTCGGTAAGGGCTCTTACAGACCCACTTTATTGTACCTTCCCAGGTGGCGAGCCAGGCAGGACACGAATCTGATATCACCAGCAGTGTCTTTGAATGATAGGAGTTCTTATCTTCCGCTTCGATCTCATCCAGTACTAGTATCTGTTCTTCTGCGCGCTCTGCTGCATCCAACAGATAGTTGGCGATTTTGTCGACCAACAGGCAACATTCTTGGGGACCCCGTCCTGATGTGATTTGAACCAACCACGGCATCATTCAGTCCTCATTACCAGATCTGGACACCTTATAAGTTATTACTGGTGTTAGCGTGGCGATGACATTAATGCAACCTGCTTGAACGAGATCTTGGACGACGCTCTCGACCTTCTTGTACGCCTGAGGCGCTTCTTCGTAAAGCAAACTCTTATCTTCGCAAATGATTCTGTTACCCAGTGGACTGCGTAACAGGGATTCAGCCGTGAATTTTGCCTGGAGCCGTCCCTTGCACTCGGACCTGCCCCACTTTCTTCCTGCACCATGGGCGAGACTATCCAGGTTGGCAGATTGATCTCCGACAGGCTTCACGAGGTATGTCACTGCACCGCGGGATCCCGGAATAACGACAATACCCTGATCTGCTGGCGCCGCACCCTTTCGGTGAAGCCAGCATGAAGCACCGTTTATGGTGCCAGACATAACTGAGTTGTGACAGACGTCAAGAATTTTGGTTGCTTCGGCTCCCAGCGCGCGCAGGAATCGATGTGCAATAAGATCTCGGTTCGCTCGTGCCCATTTTACGGCATGGTCATGCGCTCCTATGTATTGCTCGAATTCCGGCGTTCCCTCATCTAGACCTCCTGCCTGAAATTTGTCCGTATGACGTCGAAGAATGCTTTCTCCAAGCCCCCTGGAGCCACTGTGTATAAGCAGCAGAAAGTAGCCATCATCTATCTCGGACAATTCGTCGTCCTCGAGAAAGCGGTTCTCTAGCCGTTGTAGCTCAGCAAAGTGATTTCCACCACCGATAGTACCGAGGGAGCTATCGAATGCGGTGCAGGACACTCCTCGATCGTCTAGCCAAGCCGTTGTATCTTGATCCCAGGCGCCCTCGATCTCGCTGAGTTTCTTCACCCAGCGATCCAGTTTCAATTTGTGGCTTCGCAGGTCTGTCTTCCACAATGACATTCCGCATCCGATGTCGTTGCCCACAAGATATGGATAGATGATTCCCTGGGATGCAAACACTGCTCCGACCGGTGTTCCTTTGCCTGGATGAAGATCGGGCATCCCTACTGCTGCGATCATTCCAGGCAGGTCGGCAGTTCGCATAAGCTGATTCACGGCATCGCTCTCAATCCAGCTGTCCGGTGAAGCTATTACTCGTACTGTTGTGGAACCGCGCTGCTCCGAGATTAACCAGTTCATCCACACCCCCAAGCTGGCATCAATGCGCCTTGAGCTCGTCGAGGCGCTGTCTTGCTTGCTGACCACGGACATCAGAGGGGCTGCAGACTTGCAGGAAGTATTGCAGCTCAGCTATGGCGCCGTCCCGGTCGCCGCTCTTTTCCAACGACTTGCTCAACAGCCAGTGCGCATTCGGATCCTGGGGATTGATTTTGATCGCCTCACGATATTCCGTAGACGCTGGACCGTCCAATCCCTGAACTACCAGTACGGACGCTAGCGTAGTGTGTGCCGTTGCTGACTTCGGGTCAAGACGCACCGCTTCTTTGGCTTGGGCCGCAGCTTGTGCTACATCGCCACTTTTCATTAGTCCGTAGCTGAGTCGCTCTCGCAGATCGGAACGACCGGGATACAAATCAACTGCTTCTTCCATGTATTGAACTGCGTCTTTTGACTGGCCTGATGCCAATGACTTGGTCGCCAGTGCCATTAGAACGGACATGTCTTTCGGATTCAGCCGGTAAGCTAAATTCAATTCTTTCACGCTGTTTTCAGAATCACCGAGTTTGTCCAAAACACGTGCATAGTTGAGGTGGTACAGCTCATCAGTCGGTTTTGCGGCGATCGCTTTTACATACTGATCAGCAGCTGATTTCCAATCACCTTTGGTGGTCAAGGCGGAGCCGTAGTCGGCAAGCGCGTCGGCATAAGTTGGATCGGCGACTAAGGCGAGTTTGTACTGCTCCAGAGCTTCATCTGTTTTGCCTTCCGCCATGAAAGTGCTTGCTTTTAGGTACGCACCCTCCGCTGAAAGAAAGGAACTCACTGAGGAGGGAAGGTTCGCGACGCGCTCCGCGGGCGGTGCGCCAAGGACCAGCTCCGTTCCTGTCCATGCGGACTTCATGACCGGAATCTGAGTCTTTCTACCTTCAGCGGTAGCTGTTTCTGACTCAGTCTTCTGTTTGGCTGCCGCAAAAGCATTATTGAGTGAAATTAGCCCATCCTCTTGCCGCAGAGCACTGACGAGGTTTCTGGAAAAAGCGCTACTGCTCGTTATCTCGTTGGGCTGACTCGAGGACAGAATAATAAATCCGTTGCCCAGGACAACCTTGTCCAGGTCGAGGTTATATGTCTTCTTCTCATGGTGCATGAGAGACTTCGCGCCGGAGCTCAACTCTGCAGCACCACTATATCCTGCCTGCAAGACCAGCAGAATTCGATCGGAGTGAACGTTCTCCTTTAATGAACTCATCAACGTCTGCATCGAGATGCAGGTTCCATAGATGTTGTCGAGCGCGCAATCGAAAGAGCACAAGTAAGTGTTGCCGTCGGTTGTGGGAAAGCTACTTGTGGCGATATAGACAACAACCAGATCGTCAGGTCCGACTGCGTTTCCAAGGAAGCTTGGACCTAATGCAGTCATTATGTTTTGTTTCTGCGCACCGGAGTCGAGAAGCAGTTTGACATGATTGGCTTCGAAACGCCCGCCGTGCGGATCAATCAAATAGTGATAGAACTCCTTTGCAGAGTGCGCCATATCCGCCGAGTCCGAGGGAGTTAGGCGTCCTTCCTGAAACTTCGAGACACCGATGACGACAGCCCATTTCTGTTTGATTGGTCTGTTCTTCCCAGGTGCAGTTGGGTTCAAGTCCTGAATCTTCGTAAATTCAATTCCAGGCACCTGTGATGGTGGCAGTTTGCCGCCTCCATCCTGGCACCACGCAGGCAGGCACGTCATCATCAATAGAGACAGGAGCAACCTGGTAGAACGAAGGAGCACTTTGACCTCGATCACTTATTGTGCATGAGCTGAATGCTTGCCGAAACCATTTCGCCGGTTGTGGACATCAAGCGAACCAAGCTGCTTTCGCCTGAGCTTTGTACCTGCGTCACCGGTCTAAAGTCGTCTGGAATAAGAACAGGCATAGGATCATCCCACGACAATTTCATTCGCGTCGGGCACAAGTCCTTGGCTCCTGTCGGCACATTGGAGACCGTGCAAATGGCGGCATTATTCTGAAGTGACTGGGCCGTAAACTCGAGCTTCTCCTTCGAGAAGACAAGTCCCAGTTGCTCGGTGCCTGGGTGATCGTCGAACTGCATCCAACCTTCCGCTGGAATAGGATAGTCTTGTCCTTGTTTCAGATAATTGTGAGTGCCATATGCTTGATTGGGAAACAGTACATCGCTCTTGCCTGTAGTGCTTGCTTTCATCACCAAATATGCATATCCATCACTTTCCGGGATCAAATGAAATCGAATCGAGTCGCCGGTTTTGAATTCCATCTTATTGTTGCAGCGATAAAACTTACCGTTTCTGTGCAGCTCGATCCAGTAGTTGATTTGAGGAGTGCTGTTTACTGAGATTCGATGCTTAAATTCAGTTACAGGTGGTTTGGGCGGTAGCATCGCCACCTCTGTCTTATTGCCATTACCAGTAGTATTGGTTGCAGCACCACTCGATGAGTCGGTTGTTGTGCCTGCTTCCGGTCCGCCTGCCACCACTGCTAGTTTATTCTCCGGCGTGACTATAGTCGGGTCGAGCGAGATAATATTTTTGTCGATCCACGATGTGACAAATTTCAGGTCATCCGGTTTGAACTGTCCTTCCTCGAAGATCAAATGCTCAGAGTTTTTGCTCAAGACCATTTGCCGATTTGGTGTGCCAAGCCGTTCGAAGAGCTTCCATGTGCCCGCTGGTCGGATCAGCTTATCATTAGTGCCCTGAATGAATAACACCGGCGTCGTCTTCACCATCGCAGCCGCTTGCAGATTGTGACCCATGAATTCATCGAACTGCAAAAATTCCTGAGGCGAGAAATCAGTACGCATCAGTGGGTCGTTCTTCCACTCCTTGCGCACATCCTCCTTCACCGAAATCTTATTCACAGCAGCCATCGCTACGTGATCTATCTTCTTCTTGTAACCACCAAAGATGGTCTGCAACCCAGATTTGAGCATGACCTTCTTTTCTTCATCGTTCATGCCGAATCGATCGCGCGCTGGAACTGACGAAATCAGTCCTGAGACAAGATCCGGATAAAACGCGGCAGCCCTGAGCGCTACCGCGCCGCCCATAGATTCACCCAAAAGAACTACCGGAAGTCCAGGGTAATCCAGGTGAATCTGTTCGAGCACAGCCTTGATGTCCGCGAGGCAACCGTCGAAGTCCAACCCGCTATGCTTATTTTGATCCTTCAATTCGCCGAAACCACGCAAGTCCATCGCGTAGGTAGCAATTCCATCCTTCGCCATCTCCTTTCCGAACGCGGCAAAGCAACCCTTGTGGAGGCTGAAGCCGTGAATGCAGAGCATCGCTACCCGAGGCTTGACATCGCTGGGTGGCAGCCACGTAGCGCACGGCGCAGTTTTTGAGGCCACTGGTCGAAGATGGAGTCCCTTGGCGCCTGATTCCAGGCTGTCGACACTGACTTGTGTCTCGGATTCGTCGAGCGCTGCCGATGGCAGCACAGTGCCGGCGAGATTAATCGCTACAATGACTGTAAGCCCGGAATTGATGATGGTTTTGCGACTATTCATGGCTGGTTCCTTACCGACCCTCGACGCCAAGTCGACGCCTGGTCCAACCGTCGATCCATAGTATACCTTCAATCGACGAATCGATGCCGAGCAAAACCGCGCTAGGGCAAGTCTTTTAAACTTTCTTACCTGCCTGACTCATGGCATTGAGGTTTGCATTCAAACTTTAAAGAGGTCTCGGGCTCACAAGAAGGTGCAAAATGCAGTAAGTCTGGCAAATCAACTTGCATTTAGTAGAACTTGTCTGCGAGGCGATTTCGCTAGCTCAGCCTCAGCTGTGAGCGAATCGACGTTCGCGATCGCTGGATTGAACAGTGTGATTAGTTGAGGTTTTCTTTAGCGAAATCTTGAAGTCGATGCTCGCTCTTTATGTGTTTCGATAATGCCTTCGAGATACTTTCGAAGCCTGGCTTCTTCGGAGCGACGAGTTATCGGAGTAGCCATCATCAACAAGATAGCGCCACCGAATACGATGGCGAAGGGCTGGGGATGTTTTTGCGCGTCCCCTGTTAGGATGAAGAGTATCGAAACACCTAGAAGCACTGCAATCAGCGGACCAAGGCTGAATACGATAACAGGATCCAGAGCAAAGCGGAATGTAACCAGGCTGCCGTTGCCGTTTTGCTCTACCCGTCCATGCAACTTTCTGGAAAAGCTTTGTTTGTGCTTGTACCTTTTGGCGATCACGAACCGATCACCTTTGATGTTGACGGAGTACGTTACTCTATTTCCACAGCTAGCGGACAGTGGCTCGTCGCTAGCTATTCCGCGTTCAATAGCCTCTAGCGCTTCCTCAGGATGGAACGGAACAAATATCGAATTAGAGCCAGAAACAATGTTCATCTATTTTTGCCTTAACCTGTGCCGTCCTTGATCGCACCACACAAAGTTTGAATTTGAGGAGGCACTATTTTGTGATTTGGATATTGTATCGCCGCTCTCTTGACATCCTGGCGTTCTTCATGGGAGCTTAACTTTCCGTCGTAGGTGAGATAGAGGAATCGGCGTGTCGGGGTCAGCGCCTGCTTTACGAGGTGCCAACGGTTTCTCGTAGTTCAAGGTCCGGGAAGAACGTCAACGAAGACTGAAATCCTCGAGATCCGACCTGCGCCAATGTCGTCATTGTGCTTCAATGGCTGGCTCAACTTGCTGATGGAGTGAACTCTTTAGCGAAGTTGCCAGCTACCGAACGTGCAGCAAGGGGATGGAGATCGTCGCTGCCGCGATTGTGGGCAACAGCAGTGAGTGAAATGTAGCTTCAATGCCGTACGGAGAGCTGAAAATCGACATGATAGCGGGTAACGGTGAGCACAAGGGATTGATAACAAAGCCGAGGATTAGCGGGATAAGAACGAACGGGAGAAGTTTCTTCCCGTACTTATAGCCGGAAGCCTTGTGGATGAGTTTACCTGCGAAATACCCGCACGCGCCTGCGGCGAGGAGATTCAATGTGCACCCGACATAGGGAATGAGCGTCACCAATAAGAACGTGATGAAGATAGGAAATGAGGCAATGAAACTTAGTGAGAGGACCAGGGCGATGCTCCAGGGTGTCATTTTTGTGACATGACTCTCGAAGCCTTTGGTGCATGCCTTACATCTGCTTCCGACGGCGCACATGACCATGCACTTTGGGCAAATCGGTTTATTGCAATCGATGCATGCGAGCCGTGTTTCGGAGTGGTCGCACTGCTTCTGGAACATAAGGACCTCAAAAGAATCATCTGCAACTTTATTCCACGTTGCTTGAACTCGCCAAACAATTGGTTTTAGCAGCTCTGGTGACCATTTCGCCAGAACTGAGGAAATTGTTGCGATGTCATTGTGAAGCTTGGAAGATTACATTTGAATTCGGAGTTGTGCACCCTGAGGACTCAAGCAATTCCTTCCATAACTTCTCGCCAGCGGCTGGCCTCCTCATGCTTGTTTTGTCGCTCGTACAATCCTATTAGTCTTTCTATTCTTTGCCTTTTGTGGCTGTCGAGAGCTCGACGCGTCATTTGTCCGATGGCTGTGTCTTCACATTCATTGCTTAGTTCAATTAGTGCCAATTGATATAGTGCGGCTTTGGGAATTTCGTTCATTGATTCGGACACCTGAGACAACAAGAGAAGAGCAAGCGATTTCATCGTGATTGCGTTGTGAAGGCTATAACCACACGCATTCATCTCATTGAGACATTCGCATACAAATTCCAGGAGTTGGCGGTTTTCTTCGTAACGTTGCTCTGCGCCACAATCTCGAGCTAGTTGAATGATGTCCATTAGCTGATCCAGGTAGAGAACATCTGATGACTCGCCTACACCCTCCATCTGATCACGATTGCGCCACTTCGCAAGAGGAAGATTGGCGCTGGTCAATCTTCTTTCCGGTTGAATCGCAGACGTCTCAATCAGATTGTTTTGCAGGGCCGTTGCGAACCTGGTCTTCCAGTCCGGATCGGTAGCCGCTTTTATGCAGATTACCGTCATGAATGTCTCTTTTAGGAATAGCTCATCGAAAGGAGCTTTTGGTAGAACGCTCTTATATCCTCTTTCTGATGAACTGGAGCTTGTTTCATTGTCTTCGCTCATAGCCTTTACCATTTCATCGACACATTTATTAGGTGCCACCCGACTAACAAAATAACCGAAGCTTGATACCAGATCGTATTTTATCGATTGGTGGACGATAGGAGCCAGTATCTACTGTGGTGCTGCTGAAGCTTCCCTGAGCACACACATCTGGTGCCATTTACCAGATGTGTAGATAGCTTGGCTATGTCATCGTGCCGTGAGGAACGCTATTCTTTGAATTCGGAGTCGGCAGGAGCCTTCTTGCTGGTTCGCCTGTAGTCTCCATTAGGGTTGACATTCTTCTCGCCGAAATTCTCTGGTCGAACGCAATTTACTTTGCATTTTTCAGGTTTGCTAAAGTCGAATGACAGCTGGAAACCAGCGGTGGGGTCCGAATCCGAATTGTATGTGGCTGTGTTGCCATTCAGCGTAATCTTTCCGAATCCGAGACCTGTATTGTCTTGACCGGTAGTCGAGCTAGTCCAGTTGGCATCCAGGTAGAACTTGTAATCGTTGTTGTCAATGCGTTTCAGCAGGAGAAGACCGCCGTTTTCCTTGTTGCCCTTCTCGTACCTTCCGCTCAGATCGCCTGTGCTGGCCGCTGGTTTGTTGTCAGCTTTCTTCTTCGCGAAAACCGCGGGAGAGGTAAGGATGAGAAAGGCGAAAGCAATAACCAATCCCCTGACTAAATACACCATCTTGCATAACCTCGAGTTTGGAACGCGATAACCGGATTATTCTACCTCGCCCCCAAATGTTTTTCATTTCTGCCGGATAAATGGGAGATAGAAGTAGCTTGCCAGGCACAAAGCCTGTAAAGGGAGCGTTGCGCGAAGACTCTTGACGCAAGTCAGCAGTCAAAAAAGTTCCTGGCGTCGATCGGGAAGTTTTTTGTTCGAAGCTCACAAATAAAACTGATACCACCCCTGGTGGAATCACATGTGGGCGTGGAAATCGACTAGTGACCGGGGACGCTTTTCAGCGCTACTTCCGTGCCGGTGGTGTCGAGCATATTGGTGTGAACAGTCCGGCGCCACTGTGCTGGCGAAGCTCTCTAGAAGTCCTTTCTGATTTTTCCGGACTTGATGTTAACGTAGTACCAATTGAACGTTGCCGTATGGCTCGTTTCGGCGTCATCCGGAACTATTTCATAGACATGAATTATGTATTCGTTTCCTTCTTTGCGATCTACTTCCACGACCGGAGTTGCCTTTCCTTTCGTTGCCAAAACACCCTGTCTAAACTCTCGCACCTCAGAAAGATTCTCGATCGCTGCAAGTGCATCCTTCTCCATCAACGCCTTATGTTTCTTTGCTGCACTCTTCCTGCCATTTGACTTTGCGTTCTTGCTCTGTGTTTGGTTCGCAGGCTTGGAAGATTGATCTGCAGCATCGACTGGTGCATGAGTTATTAAAAGCATGCAGACGAGTAAGGATAGTTTAGCGCGCGTCATAGGGCTCCCGATCTATTTCTTGAACACACCCAGTGTCATTTTTTCGTAGTATTTTTGATGATATTCTTCTGCTGCGTAGAACGACTTTGCTGGCTCGAGCATTCGGTCGCTGTCAGGTCTTGCGAAACCCAGCTCGGAAAGCACCTCAGAAGCTTCGCGCCTCTGGTCATCTCCATAGTAAAAGATGGCCGATCTGTACTGACTTCCTTCCTGTCCCGGGCGCCGCTGTGGTCTAAACGATTTCAGGTACCGGCGAATAAGTTCCTTGTAGGTGAGCCTTTGAGGATCGAATAAAACCTGGACTGCTTCTGCATGTCCCGTTCCACCTCCACAAACGTCTCCATAAGTTGGATTCGGTGTGGACCCTCCTGTATAGCCGGAGGTTGCATGCTTTACCCCTTCGATTCGTTGAAGCTCCGCCTCAACACCCCAGAATCAGCCGGCCGCCAACGTGGCTTTGTGAAGGCCGCCCTGATCAGGCAGTTTGGCAATGGATTTATCTTTAAACAACATGGTGAAAACCAAATACCCAATTATGAGAATTAAGAGAAGATTGACTGCTGCGTTCATTCAAGCGCTCCCAGACAAACCGTAACTTCTATTATAACTTCAGTCCTCCATATTCACTCGATTGGAACCTTTTCTGGAATAGGCTCATCCGACGAGGCTTTTTAGGGTTGTTGTGGAACGTATATTTGGATGACTGAATATTTTGAGTCCAAAGCATTCCAGGTAGCTGCGATTGTCAATTCCGTCAACATCGAGTCAGTTTGAACCAGGATCTTGCGTATTCGATCACTTTCGAATAATCGAGCAAATCGGTGCTGGGGGAATGGGGGTAATCTACAAGGCAGAGAACATTCTTCTGATGCGGGTCGTGGCGCTAAAGCTTTTGTCGCTTGATTCGTTGAACAACCAGTCGAATATTCTTCGGCTTCAGAAGGAGGCAAAGACCTTGTCTCGCCTGGACCATCCAAACTTGGCGAAGGTTTTCGATTTCGGACTGGGAGATAGGCGCGTGCCGTATATCTCCATGGAGTTCGTTGAAGGTGTATCTCTGGATCGCGTTTTGGAGAAAGGGCCTTTGGACATCGAGACTTTCCTTGACGTCTTCATCCAAGTTGGACGAGGTCTCGCTCATGCTCACGGCAGAGGTGTAGTTCATCGCGATTTGAAGCCTGGAAATATTATCATTTCGTCCGACGAAGAGAACGGCCTGCGAGCTGTTCTTGTCGATTTCGGAATTGCCTATTCGGAAGACGAAGACACGTTCTCCCGCATAGCTGCTACCGGAGTTTTCCTTGGTAGCCCACTATATTCAAATCCGGAACAGATAAGAGGCAGGAGAGCG
>CAYTDR010000036.1:0-971 GCA_964436185.1 uncultured Candidatus Obscuribacterales bacterium
TACTTGTGCCTTGGGCTGTCTGGCAGGTCGATAGATGATTCGATTTGCGCCATGGTAAGGCATTTCTCTGTGGTACCACCAATAGTTGCACTACAGGCATCTCCATTTACCTCGATTGTGCGATCGGAGTTATTTGTTACCGTGATACCGATACCGGTGAAAGGCTGCAATGACATGGTCTTGTCGGAGATGCTGACGTGGACGGAATCGGCAACTATATCTTTGAGCGGCGTCATCACCTTTTTCTGAGGTCCTAGTAGTAAATCGATGTTCATAACGTTCTTGCGTTTGATCACGGATTCTTGCAGCCCGGTATTCGAAGCTGGCGCTGACTTATTGCTCTGCCCATGATCGTCCGTCCAAGATGGTGCCAACTCATCGGCTGCAGCATCAAGAATGCTTAGCGACAGAACGGAAATGGTGACGAACAATAGACTTCTCATACCGATTAGTGCAGAAGAGGTAGGCACATTCTATGCCATCGCAACCAGTCGATCAATTGTGAACACGATTAATTAGTTGTCGATGACCCTACGGAACGGTGCTTCTCGAATGACTCCTAATCCTGTAGCGCAGCGCTCCTGGAGACGTTGAAGATGCGCGAAAGCAGTGATACAGGTTTTTGAGTATCCGCTCCCGAGCATTGGTTATCGCAGACCGTTACTCCAGGGGGAGAGTCACCTTAAAGGTCGAACCCTTGCCTAGTTCGCTATCTACCTCTATTCTGCCGTTGTGTCTGTCCACCATGGCTTTGACTATAGAAAGACCTAAGCCGGTCCCTCCTTCTTCCCTGGTTCTCGACTCATCGACCCTGTAGAAACGGTCGAACAGCTTATTCTGATTCTCCGGGGAGATACCGATGCCGGTATCAGATACGGTGACGACCGCTTGGTTTCCGGACTGGGAGACCGACACGGTAACGGTCCCTCCGCTTTGGGTATAGACCAACGCATTCTTGATCAAATTGGTGA
>CAYTDR010000036.1:981-18392 GCA_964436185.1 uncultured Candidatus Obscuribacterales bacterium
AAGATTGTGGAGAGCGAATCCCAATTGCCATCAATAGATACTTTATCGATCAGATCTCAGACCAGCGCTACTTCCTTTTCTTCGAGCAAATCTGAAAATTCGCCCAGTACTTCTCGAATCAGCATGTCCAGCTGCACGGAAGACGTCTCCAACGATTCTGTGCTCTCTTCCGTTTTAGTCAAGAGGAGCAGGTCCGCTACTAGCTTATCCATTCTCTCCGTGGACCGAGCGATCCTTGCCACCCGCTCTTGCGCACTCGAGTCCGTTACCGTCATGGAGAGGTTCTCCAACCCTGCCTTTATGACAGCGATTGGAGTCTTAAGCTCATGTCCGGCATCCGATAGAAACCGCTGTTGTAGTGCATACGCGTCTTCAACCGGTTTGACTGCTCGCCCTGAAAACAGGTAACCGCACGCACTCAGACCAAACATGAGCACGGGCGTAATATAGAGACAGACATACAGGAACCTGGAAACAGTTTTGTCGCGATCAGAGGTGGACATTTGCACCTGCACGTAGCCTCTAAGCTTTCCTTTATCGAGAATGGGGCTGGAAAAAGAACGAAGCGTGTTTCCATTGAGCTTTACTTCGGTGCCTTTCTCGAAGAAGGTCTGCTCGCCGGATGTGCCGAAAGAGCGAATGTGGTGCTTACTTACGTCCCAGAATTGAATCGCAGGTTTGACGTGAAAGGTTTTGTCCTGACAAAGATGTGGATCTTTTTCAAAGCGAATATTGTCGCCTTCGAAGCTCACCACCTCTAATGCTGCGCAAGAGAGCTCCTTTAATTGCAGGTCGAGTTCGCCAGTCAGGTCGATATAAAATGCCACTACGACCATCAATGCCAGGACGAAGTAAACGAGAATGGAAAGAAGAACAAACTGTGCAGTCAGTGCAATTCTAAGTTGTCGGAACATCAGGAGTTAAACCGATAACCGACACCATGGACGGTTGTAATTAGTGGTTTGCCGTCGCCGCAGTCTACTTTCTTTCTCAATCCTCTGATATATGTTCTTATCGCTTCGATCGATACTTCTGCATCTGACTCCCAGACTCGCGTTATCAAAGTATCGGAACTGAATAGAGTATCCGGATGGCGCATAAAGAACTCCAGCAGAGCAAACTCTCTCGGCTCCAAATGCACTTCGTCACCAACTTTGGTTACGGTGCGACTGGAAGGATCAAGTGCTATGTTTCGCAGTACAAGAACGTTGGATGTAGCGTTGCACGCGCGGCGTAAGAGCGCTCGCACGCGAGCAGACAACTCTTTCAAGGCAAATGGCTTGCACAAATAGTCGTCTGCTCCTGCGTCCAGACCATGCTCTCTGTCATCGATCGTGGTTTTAGCCGTAAGCATCAGAATCGGTGTTTTACCACCGCGCTGGCGATACTCCTTGCAGATCTCGATTCCTGACTTTCCAGGAAGCATCCAGTCGAGAATAATGACATCGTATTCGGAGACGCGCAATATGGTCGAAGCCATCTCACCATTTTCGGCCTTCTCTACTGTATATTTCTCACGCGAGAGCCATTCGCTGACTTCCAATGCCAGGTCTTTCTCATCTTCTACCAGTAGTATCTTGCTAATATTGCTCGCCTCTCCTGGGTCGCGACGCCTGAGTCTGAGTTCTTACTTCGGAGCGGCTGTCTCTAGTTTCTTCTGCGCTTCTTCTTCTGCTTCAGCTTTCGCTTTCGCCTCGTTTATTTTTTGTTGAATATCTTCCTGCTGTTTCATGAAATCCCAGGTGAGCTCACGAAGGCGACTTTCGCAGAGGGCATCGATTTTAAAATAATAGGGAGCGGTCGACATTTTCAGGACACGATAGCTGTCGTCGGTCGGGTTAGTACTGGTAAGCTTCGACAGCGAATAGACTCTATTGGTGCCGTCACCTGTGGTCACTGTCCATTTGAATGTCGGTGACCCCATATTGAACTCCGGCTTCTCCTTGTCCCCCAAAATTTCTCTTATGGAGAAATCAGCAGCCCGTTCAAGCATGTTGTCTGCGGCTTCAGGGGTAAGACTCATTGTCTTTCCCTCGCTGGCCAAAACCCATTTGCGTTTTTTGTCGCGCTCCAGCACAAGCTTGTTGAATTCGACTTTTAGAATATTGCCGGGTTTCACGTCGGCATACCGATTATCTATCCATTCGGATGGCGTGACATCGGCGACACCATGCTCCATCCTCACTTCATAGATGTTGTTTTCACCGTCCAGCCGTACATTGACCATCTTCGGTTGTGGGCTTCTGCCAATGTACAACAAGGCGACTTTCTTCCCCCCTCGCCAGAGCGTGATTTTTTGCATGCAAGTGTCATCCGTGCAGCCGAACAATTTCGCCGCATCGGGGGTGGTGGCTAACGTCCACCCTCTCTTCATGCCTTCCACTCTGTCGAACAGGCGTTTTACATTGAAGTCGTGGCATGGAAAGTTGTAGTAGTCGGGAATGAACCATCTCCAGTCTTTACCAGGTTTATTGACCGTGAGAGTTTTGTTTTGCTGTCTGTCATAGATGGTTACTTTGTCCAGATCGTTACTTTTCACCTTGACCAATACCTCAGTCGGATCGGAGCCGGTGAAATTTGTCTGAGAATAGCTCAGAAAGGCAGCCAACCCGATCTGCAAGATCAGGGCAGCCGAAAGTGCTATGACAGTACCGTTCATGCCTTAACGCCCTCCAAGCCGAGCATCTTCCTATGCCGTTTCCGGCGTTGTATTTTTGCATTTTTGGAAATGGCCCAGACTATTCCCAGTCCGATGAGTGCGGCGGCATAGTTCATGCATTCAAATATGAATTGTCCTTCCTTACCCATGGGATAAAGCGTGCGGGCAAAATGTCCGCGCCCGCGCAGAGCAAGCAGGTCTCGATCTCCCAGTGACCAGTCGAGCGTGTTCTTGATCAACTCTACCGGCATGAAGTTCCTCGTGCCGGTTGCCATTGTGGATAGTGTCAGATACTCGTCTGAAACGAACGCATTGGAAGCGAACAAAATAATGCGCGCGTTGTTGGTCGATTTTTCTATCACGCCTGATCTATATTCAGAAGTCGCAGACAATGCACCCGGCTTGTCGGTGCCCGTAATCCTGACAGAAAGGGGGGATTGCTTGCCTTTATAAAATGAGTCAAAGCTTCCTTCTACCATGACTGAGAGAACCTTAGGTCCGAGATCCTTTCCTGGCTCAAAACCTAGCTGCGGGTACTTCTCCAAATCTGGCTCTACGTTGCCATCGTCGTTGGTCCAGGATGATGGGCTGCTGGACAGCACAGTCGTCACCTTCCTGCCCTGATTTTTTTTGTTGTCGATCGTAATCGGTGATGACCATGGCATCGTGACTTCGCCGACTCCCGATGTCAGTCCAGAAGCAGCATTAAGCCCATCACCTCTAACGTTGGGGAAATAAGGATACGGTATCAGGTGCGTCTCATCCACCATATAGTGACCCACCACCCTTTGCTTTGGTATCGGAAATGGTGCAAATTGACGGTCCAGAACCATAGACTTCTCAATCTTGATGCCCTTATCGGCCAGCCATGTATCCAGGCCACTTTCAACATTTGCGGCTAGCACGGCTTTATTTAGGTAGACTTCATAAGCATTGGACGAGATTACGACAGTACCACCTTTCATAAGGAACTGGTCGATTGCGTACACTTGCATTGAATCTAGCTTTTCTGGGGCCATGATAAGAAGGATATCAGCGTCGGTAGGTACCAGCCCGTCCTTCAGATCGGTTGACCGCATCGAGTAGTCTTCCTCTAGAAACTCATTGAGGTATTTGAAATGTTTTTCTTGGTCCTTGTCTACACTTTGCCTCATGGTCTTGCCCACGATGGCAACAACATTGAGGGAGCCCTTGGAGAAGCGCTTCAATGCGGACTTCACGTTCCGCTCCAGTGATTCCTTCGTGAGATCGCGCGGATTGAGCGGTATCTGAACTACCTGGTTCTGATCTTTTATGAGCATGTAGAACCAGAACATCTTTGTCATATCGAGGCCTGCCACCATACGGTTATAGCCGTAGGTTTTGGTAATCTCATCTGCGACTTTGCTGCCGCTGGCATCCGGATCTATGATTTCGATTTTGAGCTTATCTCCGGCCTCTTTTGACATCGATTTTAGAACCTGGTCGAGCCGGTCTCTGTATTCTTTGAGCGGCTCTGGCAGTCGATTGGTGCCCGAAATATATCCATAAAATGTTACTGGCTGCGCGATGTCGACAAAGAGGTTGCCTCGTTGTCTGAAGTTGAACACTACTTTCTTGATAGCGCTGGTGATATCGTATTCCGGATTACGCAGCTCTACGTCTACTTGTCGTTCATCGGTTCCCCCGATTTTTACTTCGATCAGGCTTTGCCAATCCAGCCGTTGGAACTGGTCTCCGTAGACAACGACGACGTCGAAGTAGGAGTTGACGATCGCTGCTTGATACTTGTTACTGGTCTGGAATTGAACCGGCTTGACTCCGTATTTTTCGCCTGCCTCTCGTTCGATCTCAGGCGCCTCCAGAGGATCGACGAAATCTACTTTTACTTTTCCGCGACCAGCAAGCTGATATTCCTTGAGAATGTCTTTCAGTTGCGGCATTAGTGGTGCTAAATACGGATGAGTCTTCTTGCTGAAGTAGCCTCGAATCAGGAGCGGCTCCTTCAATTGGGCAAGATAGTTGCGTGTGGCTTGTGAGATCGAGTAGATGTGACTTTGCGTCAAATCAGCTCGTGCCCAGCTAATCTGTTGCAGCCAAAAATTTCCGGCAACGAAATTGGCAATTGCCAGAGAGGTGATGAGGAACCACTGCAAGTGGCGTGGATTTCTGGGATTATTCGCCCATCGCAGCTTCTCAACACCAAACACGTTGAGGCTGAGGAAGAGTCCCGTCAAGCTTATGTAGTAGTACAGGTCGCGAAAGTCGATGACACCGCGGGTGATGGATTGAAATCGCGAGCCGGAGCCGAGCAGAGCAAGAATATCGGAGGTGTTGGAATCAAAAAGCGAAGTGATGGGACCGGAACCGACAAGTAAGAAGAGCCCGCACAACAAGATAGATATAATCAAGCTGACAAGCTGATTGTCTGTTCTGGCGCTGACGTATAAGCCAATGGCGATGTAGGCTCCCGCCAGGAAGAAGGTGGCTATGTAACCTCCGAGCACTGGACCCCAATCAAGCGATCCCAATAGCAAACTGACGGAGATCGGCAACGGTAAGGTGAGAGCCATTGCCACCGAAAATAGTGCTATGCAAGCGAGAAACTTTCCCAGCACAAGATCTACGTCGCGAACTGGTGCGCTCAAGAGGAACTCGAGAGTTCCGGATCGCCGCTCCTCGCTCCACATGCGCATCGTTAAAGCCGGCGCAAGAAAAATGAGCAAGGTTGGCATCCACTCGAACATCGGTCTGACATCGGCAATATTCCTGGCGAAGTACGTCTCTACCCAGAAAAATACGAACAGGGTGACTGCCAGAAAGGTGCCGAAGAAAATGTATGCGGTAAGCGAAGAAAAGAATGTTGAAAACTCTTTCTTGGCAATACTGGCTATACTACTGCTGCTCAATCAGTTCACCTTCCATCTTTCATACTGATACTGTCGCTGGAGTCAGAGCCAACGGCAGAATCACTCTGGGAGCCGTTGGCATTTTTGTGTTTGTCGGCGTCGCTATCCGCGCTTGGGGCGCTGGCGTAGCTATCCGAAACAGTTGGAATTTTGAGGGTAGGCGTCTCTTCAATTGAAGATTGCGCATCGCCAGGAGCAGATGTCATCTTGTGGCTGCCATTTTCATCATCAATCACGTTTCGGGTTTGAACGACAGGCTCTTCTTGCGCCAAAAGCTCTCGTGAATCCGAGGTCTGGAGAGCTTCTTCGTTGGCTTCGTTTCCACTTGAACTCGTTAATGCCGGTGCAGTGGCTTCTTCAGGTGATACCATATTGGGTGGAGCGGGAGGCTCCTTGCCAGACGAGATTTCTGCGAAAATGGTCTCCAGATCTCTGACATGCTGTTGCAGAGCAAAAAGTCTGAAGTCTTTCTGCACCAGATGTTTGGCTATATCAGGTGCAGCGTCATCCTTAAGGTCCGGATCGAGATCGATAATATACTCGAAGAGTTGCTTCGGTTTCTCGATGCTTTCAAGCAGCGTAACTCCTGATAGCGATTGCAAAGCGGGCGCTACAGCGGCTACCGGTTTGTCGAGCAGGACCGAGATGCGGTTGGTAGGGCGAAGCTCACTCATGGGTGCGTCGAGACCGATCCGTCCCCGGTTGATGATTATCACGCGATTGCAGACGGCCTGGACTTCCTGCAAAATGTGGGTGGAGATGACAACGGTAGATGTTTCAGCCAGCTCCTTGATTAAGGAGCGCATCTCGAAAATTTGAGACGGATCAAGGCCGTTTGTGGGCTCATCTAAAATGAGTATCTTGGCAGAGTTGAGAATCGCCTGAGCAACTCCAAGACGCTGTCTGTATCCGCGGGAAAGTGTATTCACCTGTCTGAATGCCATCTCATCCAGGCGAGTTTTATTCACGGCATTGCGCACTCTGCCGGGAATCTCGTCTTCGGGCACACCCTTCATTTTGGCTGCGTATTCGAGGAACTCGAGTACATCCATCTCCGGATAAAGGGGACAGTTTTCAGGAAGATAGCCTATCTTCTGCTGCACTTGGAGTCTGTTCTCCAGCACGTCAAGACCATCGACATGAACCGTACCGTCCGTCGGTTCTAGATAGCCGGTGATGATTTTCATGATAGTACTTTTGCCTGCACCGTTATGTCCGAGCAGACCGACTATCTCTCCATGTTTTATGGTGAACGAGACTGCATTTACTGCAACGGTTTCACCGTATTTTCTCGTCAGGTTTTCAGCAGTGATCATTGGAGTCTCCTGACAGATGTGGCTTAACGACCATCACAACTTGTTAGTTTTCCAGGATCGAGCCTATTATATACAATCACTCTTCCATTTTAACCGTAGATTTTACTTTCTCATTCCTTGATAGGTTGGCGAAAGAGATCATCAATGTCAGATTTCTTTATCCGTCCCCCTTTGGAAAATATAAATTCCGTGACGTCATCAGCCTGCCGGTAGCCAGGAGGGATTCTGAATTTCTCCGGTTGAAACGGTACGCTTGACACTTCCAGTAGCTCCAGGTAAGGACCTCTTTTGCCATATGGAATGTTTGAACGATCGACGAAATTGGCTTTGATAAGAATTCTCGTCGGCATGCCATGCCCTTCCGGCGCCCGCATCATTCGGCAAAGCGCATCGACGGCCCCTGGCTCGATTTTGATGTCATTGGTGCACCAGATATCGCCTACAGGACTCTTCTTTCCCGACGAAAGAGTCTGGAGAAGCTTGTAACGAGCACATTTGAAACCTTTGATTGTCTCTTGTGAACCAGGGCCTTTGACACGACCGAGTTCGCAGCTGAAGATCGGATAGAGATTTTCGCGACCGCGTCGTCGTTCTGCCGAATATATATAAGTTCTGTTTTCAGGGTTCATGGTGATAATCGTTTTGTAGTCCGGCGGATTGACAATCATGTTGCCAACCCGGCCTCGCACGAAAACAGAACGCCCAGAAGGAGTGACCAGCACTCGCATCTGTCCGCCCAACTCGCTGTCATACAACAAGCTCATGCACATCTTTTCATCCGTGGAAGATTGCTTGAACGATTTTGCTGCCGGCGCTAAAGCAGGCAACAAAATGAAGGCCATTAGCACACGGATAGAAGTTGGAGATAAACAAAGGAACGGCGTTCGACCGATCACTTACCGCCCCACCTCGAACTGTACTTCATCCAGGCATCAGCCTCCTGGCCTGTCACGCTAGCGTCTTTCTTCGGCGCAGTCGAATTGGTCCGCAGTCCATAAGCGGGCAGATCCGTAGGCGTTGTCGAGATCGGCGGCACCGACGAAGAAACGGTCGGAATCGTTGTCTGGACAGGGGGCACGTTGACTGCCGCTGTCGTCTGAACCGGTGTCGGCAGCGTTGGAGCTGGCGGAGGTGCCGACGTGACAGTGTTGGTCGTAACTACCGTGGTGGTTGATTTTGGTTCGTCTTGCGATTCTCGGGAAAGAACGCTTGCATATGAGTAGGGAAGATTAGCTTCTTCCGCTCCCACATCTCTTGGCGAAACCGGCTTAGCAGTGAGAATTAGTGCATCACCTTCCCATTTGCTTCTCATGATGGGTGTCTGAAATGCCTTACGGTCAAAGCGCACTTCTTGTTGAACCTTGTCTTTCAACTGCTCGAACGTATTTTCCAGGTTGGCGGCATTCTTTTGCCCATCCAATACGTTGATTAGGTTCCTCGTAAACACGCCGTTCGAGTACCGGGTAGATTCCCAGGATCGCTGATCGATGGCGCTTGAGCTGATAACGATTTGACCTTTGCCTGCCAGCGATCCGACATCGAAATTCGTGGTGCGCAGCAAGCCCTTTCCGCCGGCTTGAGCTGCACCGCTGTTGCAGGCGTCGAGAATGAGCACGATACGATCGCAATGAGTCCGCTGTCTGACAGTGGGAGCGAGGTCCTGCAGCTTGATGCCGGTCGTGAAAAGCTCTTCCTGGTTGGTATCGTAGGCGATGAGAAAGTTGTCTCCACCTACATCGAGCTCGCGAGGGCTGCCATGCGTGGAGGCGTATATCAGGACCAGGTCATCCTCGAGAACCCGCTTGGGCAGCCAGGTATCACCCAGTGCCGAGTCGATGTTATGCCGCGAGGCATTTTCATTCAGGAGTAAAAGGACATGATCTTTCTTGAAATTTGCTTTCTCGACCAGGAAGGTAGCAAAATCCCGAGCATCCTTGGCTGAGAATCGCAAGGTGGGGATTCGCTTATCCTTGAATCTATCTATACCGATGACGACCGCCCACTTATCCTTGATCGGTCGCGATGCTGATTTGCCTGTTGGTGCCGAATCATCAGGCACTACTATTCCAGGCGCCACGGTGCTGGTGCTATCCTGCGCCGGGCCCGGCAGCGAGACTGAGCAGAGAACCGCTGCCAATAGAACCGAAAAGACGTATCTCATATCCGATAACCTGCCAATGAAACGGAGTCTCATTCTTATTACTAATAGGGTTTTCAGAAGACTCTTATATATCTTATAACAGGAGTGTTTGCGAAAATTAGGCAACTCCCCTACTAAAGAGATCAAACTCTTTACTTGTTCTGACCTATCCTAAACCCCAGGTTTGTTGCTGTGTCAACGTGTCCGAGCTCAAGGCAGAACGGACTGGCCTAATCGGAAAGCAGCTTGTTTTCCTTCGCCCAGTCGATCTCGGCTTTCAATGCTTGCTGAAGCGTCGACTTCGGTTTGAATCCTGTCACATGCATAAGTTTTTCCACCGAGCAGGTCGTCTCGGTCGTCAGTTTCTCAACTTGTTCGCGCGAGATTGGAGCCTTGCCCGGCATAAACATCTCGGCTGCTTTGACGCCGAACTTGAGGAGGTTCTCGTTGACTGTAGGAATTTTTTTGTCGAGATGCAGAACCTGGGCCATTGCCTCCGCCAGATCGTGAACCGAGACGGGGTCCGGATTAGCGACGTTAAAGACGTGGAAACCCTGGGGAACCTTGCGCAGGCACATCAGTATCGCCAACGCCAGGTCTTTGGTGTAGATCAGGCTCTTGGGCGTGGACGCTGCACCGATATGCTTGTATCGGTGATTTTTGACTTCCTGAATCATTTTGATCAAGTTGCCTCGATCTCCCTCGCCGAAGACAAGGGACGGTCGAAGAATAATTACGCGTTTGAAGCGATTCTGGAAAGATTCGAGAAACTTCTCCGAAGTCAGCTTCGAGACGGCATAGGGGGTTTTCGCCTTGGCTGGAGCAGTCTCCGGAATATTGGAGAAGGGACCGGGACCGTAGACAGCAGAAGAGCTGAGAAAAACAAAAGTATCGACACCATTCTCTGCCGCAGCCTCTGCCAGCGCCTGTGTCGCTCTGACATTGATGACCTCGTATTCCTGGTACGGAGCATCTGGTTGATGAACCAGTCCGGCCGCATGAATGAGTACGGTGCAGCCGTCCGTCAATCTTTTCAGATCATGCTCGAGGGTCATGGTGAAGTTGGCTTGCACTACTTCCGCCAGGGCGAAATCAAAGACTTGACCTGCAACATCGCGCGCGTTTATGCGGTCGCGAACTTGCGCGCGCACCACTCCGAAGTTCGTTTGTTGAAGCGCTGCGCAAATCTGGCGGCCGATCATGCCGGATGCGCCTGTGACTAGTACTCTTTTGCCGTTGGATGCCATTCGACTGTAGATTCTTACCTGCTGGATTTATGCTCGATAATCGGACGGTCTGGCTGGCTGATATCCGCAACCGCCATTCCGTAGGCGCGGTCATGCTCTGGAAGTGTTTTTTTCCTGGTCAAAAACCCGCGCAGCAGGTTGACAAGGATGAACGCAAGAGCGCGGCTCCAGATTGCAGCATACACCAGCAAGTTGACCGGGGCCCAGTATTTTTTCGCCAAGTGTTTCTTGTAGAAAACCTCCATGCCCTTGTGAAGGTTGATTGTGGCGCCAATAGGGCGTTTCCGTGATGAGGCTCCGTGAATGTGGTAAACAATACTTTCAGGAATGTAAACCACTCTATATCCTGCCTCTTTGATTCTCCAGCACCAGTCTATGTCTTCTCCAAACATGAAGATGTCTTCATCGAGCAATCCGATCTGCTCGATTACGTGACGCCGAACCATCATGGCAGACCCGGAGAGGGCGTCCACGTCGGCTCGCTTGTCCGGATCGAGGTGCCCAAGGTTATATTCAGCCACCACTTTACTGTTCGGAAAGAGCCGAGATAAATATGTGAGACGGTAGAACGAGGCTTTGAGAGATGGGAATGAACGGCGGCAGGCTAGCTGCAAAGTGCCATCCGTATTGAGAACTTTGGGTCCGACGGCCCCTGCACTCTCCTCGCTGTCAAGATAGTCAGCCATGGCTGAGACGGCGTCTTCGGTGACGATGGTGTCGGGATTGAGAAGTAAAACGTATTTTCCCTTGCACAGAGGAATAACTTGATTGCATGCTCGCGAGAATCCGACGTTATGGTCGTTCTCCGTCAGATAAACGTGAGGGAAGCGTTTCTTGATCATCTCCACGCTGCCATCGCCCGAGTTGTTGTCGACCACCTGGAGCTCAAAATCGCAGGCGCCTCGGTCTCTTTCTGCAATGGAATCCAGACACTGAGCGAGAAGCTCCGGAGTCTTCCAGTTGACGATTACTATCGATACACGGGGTTCTCTCATCCAGCTCTCCGTTGCACTCCTTCTCGAGGCAGGTGCCTGCCGGCTAGCTGCTAAACAGTAATGACGGGCCTGAACTTGCCGAACGCTTTCTTAAGGCAGTTACTGATCTCACCCACGGTGGCATAATTCTCGACTGCCTGGCAGATACCCGGCATAAGATTGCCATCGCCACGAGCTGTTTCCAGCAGCTGAGCGAGCGCTTGCTCTACTGCAGCAGAGTCTCTTTCCTCTCTAACGCGCTTGAGAGCCTCGACCTGGGTCGTCTCCAGACTCGGATCTACCCGCAGAACGGTTATCTCTTCCTCTTCCTCGTCGATGAAGTCGTTGACTCCCACTACGATCTGCCGCTTACTTTCTACGTCCTGGTGGAACTCATAAGCAGCGTTCTGAATCTCTTTTTGAATGTATCCTGTCTCGACAGCCCTGGTGGCACCGCCGAGCGCTTCTATTTTTTCCAGGTAGGCGAGCACTTCTTTTTCGATCTCGTCAGTTAAGTTTTCAATGTAGAATGAGCCGCCAAGCGGATCTACCACTTTGGTCACCCCGGTTTCGAAGGCGATTATCTGTTGAGTGCGCAGCGCTGTAAGAGCAGATGCCTCGCTGGGAAGGGCTATCGCTTCGTCCTTCGAGTTCGTGTGCAAAGACTGCGTACCACCGAGAACCGCAGCTAGGGCTTCCAGGGCGGTCCTGACAATATTGTTGTCCGGCTGTTGCAAGGTCAGTGAGGAGCCCGCCGTTTGAGTATGGAAGCGGAGCATCATCGATTTCGGGTCCTGGGCCGCAAACTGATCTTTCATTATTCTCGCCCAGATCCGGCGTGCCGCGCGGAACTTAGCGATCTCCTCGAAAAAGTTCATTTGCGACACGAAGAAGAAGCTCAACTGTGGCGCGAATTCGTCAACAGCCAGCCCTTTCGATATTGCTGCTCTAACATAGTCGATGGCGTTGGCGAAAGTAAAAGCGAGCTCCTGGACTGCAGTCGCCCCAGCTTCTCGAATGTGGTAACCGCTAATTGAGATAGTGTTCCACTTGGGCATCTCGGCGGCGCAGAACTGAAAGATATCAGTAATTAAGCGCATCGAGCCCTGCGGTGGAAAAATGTATGTGTTGCGCGCTTCGTATTCCTTCAATATGTCGTTTTGAATCGTGCCGTTGAGCAGCTTGGAATCCACACCCTGTTTTTTGCCTACCGCCCTGTACATGGCAAGCAGAATGGCGCTGGTCGCATTAATGGTCATGGAGGTGGAGACCTTGGACAGATCTATCTGATCGAAAAGGCGCTCCATGTCTTTCAGCGTATCTATGGCTACTCCGGTCTTGCCAACTTCCCCGTAAGCCATGGGATCGTCTGAGTCCAGACCCATCTGAGTCGGCAGATCGAATGCTGTCGAAAGACCGGTTTGTCCGTTAGCTAAGAGATATCTAAATCTTTTATTTGTCTCACTCGCGTTTCCAAAACCAGCATATTGACGCATGGTCCAGACGCGCTGGCGATACATAGAGGGGTAAATACCTCTGGTATATGGAAAATCTCCAGGAGCTCCTAAGTGCTCATCGTGTTCCCAAGAGCTTAGGTCTTCTGGGCGATAAATGTGTTGTTCGCTGTTCATGAGCCGTATAATTAGGTATCCGCTTCGCCTATATTGTAAGGGAGGTTGCTTCCTCGTGCAGTACTACGAGAACATTCTTGAAACTATTGGTTCCACCCCGCTTGTAAAGCTCTGCAATATAAGCAGAGGCCTCAAGCCTTTGATCCTTGCAAAGGTGGAGGCATTCAATCCAGGTGGTTCAGTTAAGGACCGTCCAGCCAAACGGATGATAGAGGAAGCTGAAAAGCTGGGTCTCCTCAAACCTGGAGGCACGATTATCGAGCCCACGTCAGGCAATACAGGCACGGGCCTGGCGCAGATTGCTGCTGTGAAAGGGTATCGCTGCATTCTTGTCTGTCCGGACAAAGTGGCTACAGAGAAGATAAATCTTCTCAAGGCTTATGGAGCCGAGGTAGTCATTGTGCCCACGTCAGTCTCTGCCAGCTCGCATGAAAGCTACTATTCAGTAGCCAACAAGCTCACTGTCGAAATTCCAGGCGCCTTCCAGCCGAATCAATTCGCCAATCCGAACAATCCGATGGCTCACACGCTCACCACAGGTCCTGAGATCTGGGAGCAGACCGGCGGCAAGATAACTTGTTTCGTGGCGGGAATGGGCACTGGTGGCACCATATCCGGTACCTCGAAATACCTCAAGGAAAAGAACCCGGGCATGAGGATTGTCGGCGCAGACCCGGAAGGATCGATTTATTCCGGTGATATGGCCAAGTCTTATCATGTGGAAGGCATCGGCGAGGACTTTATTCCCGGCAATATAGACATGAAGATTGTCGATGAGATGGTTCGTGTGAGCGATAAAGATTCGTTCAAAATGGCCCGTAAATTGGCTCGAGAAGAAGGAATTCTCGTAGGGGGCTCCAGCGGAACGGCTACCTGTGCGGCGCTGGAAGTAGCCCAGCGCATGACGGAAAATGACGTGATCGTGGTCCTCATGCCCGATGGCGGGCGCGGATATCTGAGCAAAATCTTCTCAGACGACTGGATGCGAGAACGAGGATTCATGCCCGCTCCGGATCACAGCTTCTACGTCAGCGATCTGATCGAGAGAAAGTCTAAACGCGGCAGAATTCCGGAAGCGCTTATCACCGTGACACCGGAGGATCCTCTCAAACGCGCTATCGAGCTCATGGAAGAGCACCAGATCGATCAGCTCCCTGTCGTCACGTCATCCGGACATAATGTCGGGCATGTCAATGACATGGTAGCGATGCAGGTCGTATACGAGCGTAAGAAGCCGTCAGAGGTGCGAGTCGGTGACGTGATGGGGCGACCTTTTCCGCAACTAGACCGAAACGCTGACATCGACGAGCTCTATAAGATCTTTCGTCTCGGGAATGCCATGGTTGTTGTGACTGTAGATGGAAAAGCTAACGGTGTGCTCACCAGATTCGATATCACATCACATCTGCGTGCCACCATGCATAACCAATCGGATGAGGAGTCTGGCGAAGAAGACCAGTCCAAACCGAAATCTACCGGAAGCAAGACGGCCGGAGTGAAGTGATGCCAGCCCCATCAGGGGAAGAGGTGCACGTCTTAGTTCGTTCTGCGAAACACAGGAGTATATAGATGAAGTTCGCAACCAAAGCAATTCATGTAGGGCAAGATCCGGATCCGACCACTGGCGCAATTATCCCGCCTATCTACCAGACTTCCACTTATGTGCAGGAAGAGCTGGGAAAACATAAGGGCTTTGTCTATGCCAGGACTGCCAATCCGACCAGGTCAGCCTTGCAGGAATGCCTTGCTTCTCTCGAAAACGGAAAATATGCACTGTGTTTCGCCTCAGGCCAAGCCGCTGAGACTAATGTCATGAATCTGCTTTCTGCCGGCGACCATGTGATTGTCGGTGACGATGTTT
The DNA here is from genome assembly GCA_964436185.1 of uncultured Candidatus Obscuribacterales bacterium. Lineage (GTDB taxonomy): Bacteria > Cyanobacteriota > Vampirovibrionia > Obscuribacterales > Obscuribacteraceae > CAYTDR01. Next base: position 15,698 of record CAYTDR010000036.1, read on the forward strand.
ACGGCGGCACTTATCGCCTCTTTGAACGAGTCCTGACGCGATACGGTCTCACCTTCACATATGTCGACGCTCGAGACGTGAAGAATATCGAGGGCGCTATCAAGCAGAATACAAAGATGGTCTGGTTGGAAACTCCCACCAACCCACTTTTGCGTCTGGTCGATATTCGAGCAATTGCAGATATGGCTCGGTCGAAAAATTTGATTTCCGTTGTAGACAATACTTTCGCCAGCCCGTATTTTCAGCAGCCGCTACAGCTCGGCGCGGATATTGTGGTGCACAGCACGACCAAATATATTGGTGGGCATAGTGATGTCGTAGGCGGTGCTGTGATTACCAGCGACGACAAAATCTATGAAAGTTGCAAGTTCAACCAGAACGCAATTGGTGGTACGCCGGGACCGATGGATTGCTGGTTGACCCTGCGTGGTATCAAGACTCTGGCACTGAGGATGGAGGCGCACAACAGCAATGCTATGGCTGTCGCCGAATTCTTGAGCCATCACAAATCAGTAGAAAAAGTGATTTATCCGGGACTGGCCGATCATCCACAAAATGAGCTTGCTCGTGAGCAGATGACCGGATATGGTGGCATGGTATCAATTGTGCTTCACGGTAGCATGGACAATACCAGACAGTTCCTCAAGTCGACCAAACTCTTCGCTCTGGCCGAGAGTCTGGGCGGAGTCGAGTCACTGGTTTGCCACCCGGCCACGATGACGCATGCTGCTGTACCCAAGGAAGAAAGAGAAGCGCGCGGATTCACGGATACATTGATCAGATTGTCCGTCGGAATCGAAGACAGTCAGGACTTGATCGAAGACCTGGACAAAGCGCTTTCCACGCTGACGGTACTGTCTTCCGCGATCTAGCTACTCGCCCTCAATTTACCTGACGACTATTGCCTGTCTGTTATCGCAGGCGGAAGTTTCGCTATTCGTTGCCTCTTATTCGAATTCACGATCGTACTTGGGCCTTTGAGTGCACAGCGCAGATAGAGAAACTTGAGAGTTTCAGCGCTCCTGTTTGAATCTTTGCCACGATTGGTAAGTTGACTGTGGTTGAGCAGACAGTGAGAACCTCATGGTTGACGGATGCGAAGATAATCAAGATGCCGAAGAACTCGAAGTGCGCTCTAAGATTCGCAGTCCGAAAAATGAGTTGACGCTGAACAAAGGTAAAAATGTCCCGACATCTATAAAAACAGCATCGCGAAGTGAAAAGCTGTTTGTCATTTCCGTTTTGGCGTTGTCCTTAGCCGGAATAGGGGCTCTTGCGATGTACATTCAAGGCGGTAACAGTATTCGCCATTCGTTTATTCTGCTTAGCGCATTTGGCATTACAAATCTCTTCGACTATCCCAACCTGGTGATCAAAATTCTTGATCGGTTAGGACTCAAAGTGTGGCGAGTCCAAGCGTCCGTTGCGGCCGCTTCGTTTTCTCTTTTGACTCTCACTTTTTTCATACTGTTGGAAATCCTGATCCCGCAAAATACCGATGTAGTTCTCGGCGTGATGGTCGCTGTCTCAGTGATGACGTTCATCACTAGTGGAAAGAAGCTAGTCTCCAGCAGCCTGAAGTTGACAGGGAAAAGCGATTCGCAAAAGTTGATTCCCCCAGCATCTAGTGAATCAGCTGGCGAATAGTTTCCCAGTTCATTTTTAAAACTTGTTTGGCACCATACCAAAACCTTCTTCCTGCCATCACCAGGCTACCGCCCAGAAAACGGGCTCAGTATCGAAAGTTCTAAGGTACACGTTGCTCACAATAAAGCTCAATGATTTGTGTGTCGTACCTTGAACAACATAACCCGTAAGCCTGTGGAAAATGACAGCTTGCGCGGCGTCGCGTGTATCACTGATACACGAGCGTAAGCGCGTTAGCCATTCCTCAGCCTAATCACATCTAGAAAATGGGGTCGTTTAGGTATGGTCGAAAATGCATCTGCACTTGATTGTGCAAACGAAAGTCAGTTGGCTTGTAGCGCTCTGAGCGTTGATGACACTGAGCAATCGCTCGGTCTCGCAGTAGAAAGAGAGTCTTCCTCCATGTATCAAGGAGATATGGGCATTCGAGTGCCCCCTTCTCCGCCTGTAGAACTTCCAGACATATATTTAGACATGGGTGAGGACGAACAGTCTGAGGAAGAGGAAAGTCCGAAAACTCGCGACAAATTCCCCAGCAAGTTCGCCGCCGATGTTGGCAAAGAGAACGAAACGCTAGATTTCGGACCGACAAAGGTTAGCACCGAAGGTGAAGGCATTGTCCTGATTAACGGTGTGCCCTCGGATAGCGTCGCGTCGCCGCCAGATGAACGAAAGTCCGAGAGCAAGGACGGATCGGTGGAGCGAGACGAGCAGAATCGAGTCATCTCCACCGAGTCCGCGGATGGAAAGCTGAAACGAACGTTTAAGTACGAGGATGCGAAGAACCCTAATCGTGCAACGACAGTAACCGTCAATGGTGAGACATACAAATACATCAGCCCTGTTATCTACACTAATACCGGCGAGGTAGTGAGAAAGGAAGGGTTCGAGATGTCCAGCTGGACTGTTCTCGACTCGCAGGGGCGGTTCAAGAGCAATTGGTATGGTGCCAGACAGATCACTCAACAGGGTGTTTATGTAGAACTAGACGATAGAACAGGAGGCGTCAAGTTTCAGGATTCATCCGGCAAGGATTTGACCAGGGAGC
>CAYTDR010000037.1:0-6915 GCA_964436185.1 uncultured Candidatus Obscuribacterales bacterium
CTCCGGCGTCCGGAAACCCTGAAGCCTTGGACGAAGCTGATCTGGTTGTACCGCTCAAATCCGCGGTTGTTGGAAGCCGTCCACTTCCGACATGCGTGGAGACGGTTTCAAACATTCTTTAGCTATTCTGTGCCACCCGGCCTTCCCGCCGATTCAATCGGTGTGTTGTCCGGAAGCATCAGCACATTGGTAAGTGCACTTGGTCGCCTGAAGCCAGATGAATCTTATGAGTCATTTGGCCATTCAACATTGGCTGGATCAACCACGATGTTTGTGGTCCACAGATGCTTCCCCCCATCAGTCAAGTCTGATTATCAGCAGAAGTTTCGCCTCCAACATGAAGCGACCTCGACGATTTTAGTTAAGGTCGCTAACCGTGCCGTTGCACAGACTATTCAAGACTGGATATCCAAGACCTTGGGGGTTCCACTGTATGATGCTGGTGCAAGCCTCTTTACCGATTACCCTCCGCAGTCGGTTGAGGATGCATTCTTGGGGGGCTACGACGAATCCTACGAGATTGATCTGATCGGCATCACGTTTCGCCATTCGTTTGGACCGAACCATAGCCCTATCAGTGTCCATTCCACTAACCTCAGTCGGAGCATCCGCGAGGATCTTGGTTGGCTGAGAGAATCTCAAGTCGTTCGGCTTCGATCCTTGGCGGAGATTCAAGATTTCAGATTGCGATTCGAGGGCCACGAGGTCGATGTAGTTGGGACTGTTGAGAAGGGAGGCTCCGTCCGATTTCGCTTGAATGATGTCGGACTCACTGAGACGGTGGCCAGTTCTTTGCGGGACTCCTTCCTGGCGGCGTTTCATGTTCCATTGGATCAGAGTATTGATCCCACAATTCTCTCAATGGGCCCTGCGGAGATTTATCATTTCCTGTTGTCGGGCGTATCAGACGACCAGGTTCAGCCTTACCAGCGGGAATGGCTTACCAAGTTGGTCGAGTGGGAATTGCTGGCAACCGTTGATGGGAAGACAGGGAAATGCACCGATCTAAACTGCTCCAGTCGCTCTCAGATCGTGGCCGACCAAACGCTCTCTGAGTGTCCCACTTGCCAAGGCAAACTGACTTGGGAAAGTTTTCGTCGGTACGATGAGGACAAGAAGGCACAGTTGCGAGTTGTTCGGGATTTGCTTCAGCAGGCTACTGGCTGGAAATTGGATACCAGGACGCAGGCCTTCGAGTCACAGAAGTTTTATCGTCTGTCGTCTTCAAAACAGCCTGGCCGAACGGTCTGTGTTTTCTTGAATGACCGCTTCAGCTTAGACAAGAAGGATACGTTTCATCGGGCCATGTTCCCGTTGATTGTGGTCCATCCGCTCGGACAACAGGGCCTTCCTACAATTGACCCGGTCGGCATTGCCCACATTGGCCTTCCCTACTTGATCGCTGCTCATGACACGGCAGAAGATTGGAAGAAATACCGGAAAGGAGCGAAGGATATTCTTTCGCGACTACTCCTCATGGAGAAGGAGCGAATTCTTCGCACTTCACGTCACTCATACGACATCCTGCGGGCAAGGCCCGCTGGGTACCACGACCGCAACTATGAGACTGATGTGTTTAATCTGCTTCGCAGCCTGTTCGCATTCACAGTGAAGTGGGGTGGTCCCAATAAACCAGACGGATTCAGCAGTCTGGAGTTCTTCGCGGACAACAACCTTCGGAAGTCTCAGAAGTTCAACTGGAGCTACGACGCTAAGTTCACAGATTCCACGTATTCCTTTGGGGTTACAGAGTTCCGGCAAATATTCGACTACGTGCGTCGCCTACACGCCTTAAAGCGGCTGAAGTCTGCTGGCAACAGTTACGATGCTCATGTGATAATTACTAACGCGATGGAAGTTACGGCCATGAAGAACGCCGCAGACTACATGGCGACCCAACATAGACTTGGAACCGAGACTCCGGACTTTTTACTCGTGTTCATGAGGGATTCGTTCCTGATAAGGTTGTGGGAGCTTGTCCGGGATGCTGAAGCGGAGTTTGACAATCGGGGCACGTACTTGGACGAGTACTTTGTTGAGGTTCTTCGACAAGGGGTTCAGGATGGCTATTGCCTACTTGACGACGGTGTCGCCGCGGCCCTGGCTAAGAAAGTCCTGTCAGAAGATCCGGTAAGGCTGCCCGTTGATGCTGATAAGATTCGGACGGATCTAGGAGATCAAGCACGGCCTATTGTTCCGAAGGCCGCTCGTGTTCCGTCCGACGCAGCAAGATAGGTCAACATTGCCCAAATCTGACTTAAGCTACTCCTGCCCGTGTTGATGTTGACGCCATCGGCACATTCCGGTCCCGTACCCGGAGATGAAACCGCGTGCTCTATTTGTCATTGCCGGTCAGTTGTCGAATTTCAACTTTGCATACGGCAGGGATGTTGAGCAATTTTAGCGGTAACGACAGAAGCCTCTTCCAGCAGTCTTCGCGGCTAATGTCAGATTCGCTTGTAATCGCCTTCCGTATTGCGATTGCGGTAGAACGAGACACGCCGATGGACATCAGCATCAGAAGCACTTTGTGTCTGGCCCCAAATTCTACGTACAGATCCCAAGGGGCCAGCTTATCTGCTGCGTCTTGTCTACCTCGTTGAATGAGAAACTCTCGAAGGACATCGGTGTATGCCTTGAGGTATTTGACGTAAGTAAAGCGAAGTGTCTGCTCAATGTCATCGAGCAACTTCACGATTGCACTGTTTACCGCCTTTCGATCCGAAGGCACTTTGTAGAATGTCAGCCGATTGTGAATCAGATCCTTAAGACTGTCGCCCATAACCCAGCGATACCCCAGTCCGGCGAAGTATTTCCAGCTTTCGTTGACAGTTCCGATGAAGACCTCAGCGATTAGCCGGAAGACCGTGCGAAAGTGGTCTATGGCTTGGGGTTGGAACGGGTCTACCGGAATCATTTCAGGGGTGAGTCCTTGGCTGAAACGGTCCCAAAGATCGTTGAGCAGTGTGGGGCAGACCACGGCATTCTTCGAGCAAACGTCCTCAGGAACTTTCATCCGGCTACGAAGGGCTTCCAGCCGAGTCTCTATCGGAACCATTGCAGTATGGAGTTCTGCTGGTATCCGAGAGGATTCAGACAGCTTTAGGTCTCTCAGCGTGAATTCAGTAAAAGCCTTTCCCAGAAACTGTTCCACCCGATTCCGCTCTTCCACCATTGAGACTGGGGCAGTTCCGTCCAAGACTGCGATCGCCGCATCACGAACGGTGCTATTTTCAATAGATGACTGGAATGCAGACTTGATTTCTGAAAGACGATCTCCCTCAAACGGCTTCGCCTCCCAACTCGATGGGTCGATGCACCACACAATCCCTCGGAAGTTCTCTCTCAGTCGCCCAGCTCGGCCTGCCAAGTTCCAAAAGTCTGGAGTCGTCATCGGCTTCCCGTTCCCCTCCCTCGGTGCCAGAACGATGATATGACGGGCCGGAAGGTTCACACCCTGGAGCAGTGTGCTCGTTGAGGCGACATATTGCAGCTTCCGTGTTCTCAGTAATGCTTCCACTTGGCTCCGAATGATGTGAGGCATCCGACCGTAGTGGAACGCTACCCCTTTCAAGAGAGTGTCCGCCAACGCATATCGAGGATGGACATGGGTCTTTACAAACTCAATTAGATCTAGAACATCCCTGTCCGTCGTCTTCTCTTTAATCTGCTCCGCGAGCCTGTCAGCGATCTCCATTGCGTCAATGGGCCTATTTGCAAAAACGATAACTGATTCATCGGGTTTCCTGACGAAGATCGCCGTTTGAGCCAGCCGGTCCCTGACGCCACTGAACTTGAATTGGAGATCCAAATTCCCGACTTGTTGCACGCCCGTAGGAGTGACCACGGAGACGGATGCGGCTTTTGTGGTACCTTTGACTGGTTCCAGGTTAACCAGTACCTGAGCAACGGGAGCCAAAGTTTCCGTGAAGAACTCGCCTTCGGATGCCAGGTCGAATTCCCCAAACATATAGCCAGGATTCTTGGTTAGTGGGCTTGCGAAGCAGGTCCGGATTGATGGAAACCGGTTTACCAGTTGTCGGATTGCGGAATCCAAGATTAGACCACGGTCGTCATCACCGATTTCTTGAGCCTCGTCAACATAGACCTTTGAAACGGTCAGGTTGAATTCCGAAGCGGATAGCAGACTGACAAGTCTTTCTTGGGTCAGGACGTAAATGAGCCCCGGTTTTGCCTGCTCTGTTAGGAAGCTGATTGGAGCGGCAGATACAACTACGTCCGCCATTCTTGCTTCGCGAAACAGAGTTAGTAGATCGTTTGTAACTTGCTGGATCAATGCCCTAGTTGGAACCAGGTAAATCAGTACTACCCCCGGTTGTTCCGAGATTGACGTCAAGATGTCATGGGCCAGTACGAAAGACTTCCCGGCTGAAGTTGGTGCTGAGACGCTTACTGCCTTTGATCTCCGAAGGGAGTCTGTCAGTCGGATTTGGAAGTCCGTGAGCAGTCGTGGACCAATTGCAGGGTACTCAACAGTATTCTCAGATTCTCTGACTAGGGCCTCCAGCTTCAGGCACGGTGACCGCATCTGTGAATCGTCATTCTGAATTGAGAACTGTTTTCGAAGGAGTTCTCGTCCCGGAAAGTTTCCCAATCGTGAGAGGATGAACTCTGTTGCCTTCGCGATCCCTGGATCTGACGAGCCGAACACCTCTGCCAATCGAGTTGAGACATCATATGCCCAGGCACGCTCATCCACCGACTGAATCGCGTCTGAACTTGGTGCTTCGAATGATAGGATGGATGCTGTCTGCAAGAGGAATCGGATTTCGTCCGGATTGAATACGTCACCCTCTGCGGTAATCCCAAGTCGAGAACGAAGCTCATACACAATGAGTCGTCCATAGAGACTGAGGAAACGGTCACGCACCGCGTTATCCAAGACTCACCCCCAAGAGGGCGTCGTAGAATGCCCTACGGAACTCCCCGACTGAAGCGAAGGGAAGGAATAAAAAATGGAAGGACAGGTGTCGATGGGCATAGCCGTCGAACCTCTTAGTCAGTAGTTTCCCGATGTTAACCGTGTAATCTCGATACTTTTGTTCGAACTCGGCAAAGAGGGCATCTCTATCCTTCGCCAAGCGGTCATACTGATTCCAGTCCCACCCAATGAGGCAGGCGTGGATGATGTGACAATCGGACTCGGCCGTCTCTCGGTTTACCCATGAAGTCACCTTGTCCTTAAGGTGTTGGTCAAGGTGCTTGAAGTGGGATGTGACAAGGTGCAGTTCAGCATCTATGCGGTTTTCGAGGTAAAGGCTCTGCACACTTGTAAGAGCATCCGACATTGCCGCTCCAATGTCTTGGTACAATTTGGACTCTCCGAGATAAACGTCAAGATGCCCGCCTTGAGCATCCCACTTCATGTGAATTCCGTCTGTCCCCTTCACCTCATCAGCTCGATTGGTCTTCAACTCCATTTTGCAGACTACCTGAGGGGCTCCAATCGCCGCCTCCAAGAGGAAGAACAACAGCAACTCCCCGACTTCACCTGAATCCGCGATCTTGCGAAAGTAATCTCTGGCAATCATGAAGAGTTCGCCTTCATCCTCTTCATACCCCGGCCTTTGACGCACTTCTGATCGGGTCTTCGCCGAAAGACAGTACCGGACGACGTGCTTTGCGAGTGCCTTTGCCAGCAATCCAAACTTGGGTTCTCTAGTCGTTGGGTCGAACTTCACAAAATGCAGCGTGAAGTCCGCTTGAACCCCCTCTACCCCCAGGGGGTGTTTCAGCTCTGAAACGCAAGCCGTAAATCTCTTTTGGCAGGCCTCCAGGTATTCTGCCAGTGGTGGTAATAGGGTTGGCGAACCTTTTGCGAGTGTCATCTTGTCACTTTCATCGGTGCCATCGGACTTGAGGATCTGGATCATATGCTTTTGAATTGCTTCTTCCCAAACGGTTGTTCTCCAAACGCCCCGCCATGACAGAAACCGTCTCGTTATTCTGGTCGTGCTACGTCAAAACCGTTTATAGGAGAGGAGATCGCTTTTCCCCGAAAACGCACATCTGTACGTTATTTCCGAGCAGCATACCTCAGGGCCTTATTTTCGCCGATCCTCTAAAGCCCTCTCTTCCAGTCAAGGAAGATCGTATCGTATTGAATTTCTGGCAGGCATCGGTCCCACGTTGCAGAGCTCCACCCCTGAAGTCGGGTAGATGCTGCGAATTCCGCAGGATAAAAGTGAGCAAAGACGAACCGGACGAAGTGTCCAACACTCAGCGGATATGCCACCGGGATACGACAGCATTTGCGGGAAATTGTAAGGTGAACCGGTGGATGGCCTACCGTCCCATTCTCCAAGTCAAAGTCAAAGCGAAGCGGCCCCTCCAACCTCAGTCGATTACGGAGCTCACGGTCTTCCAGCAGCGACATCATCTCTTCGATAGTAAGACGAGATGCCTCTGCCTGGGTGAAACTGATGGGGCATGGAAAGTAGCACAACCGGTGCTTAACCAACCGGGTTCCCGTGAATGTGTAGCTGCATTGGATATATGCTCCGTCCCACAGCACGACGGAGAACCATCTTCTTCGGATCGTCTCGATGTATTCGTCCCAGGTGGAGGTGAGGTCAAACAACTCTGACAATGTTGTCTCATTACTCCATGTGATCATTGCCTCGCCGGGGGACTCAAGTAATAGTGCCGGATTGCCGTCAATGGCGAGTCGTTCTTCGTAGAGCGTTGTGATAAACTGATCGACATCGTTTCTGATTTGTGCGGGTGTCATCATCCAAGGCCCCTCTTTCACTCTCCGAGGAGCTTCTTGAGTTTACGCCGGACGCTTGCGGGGATGTCGTCAATGGACAGCTCTTCGGCTTCAAGAAGTTCGACGATTTCTTCCAACGACTTACGACTATTGTCTATTTTCTTGATCTGGGAGTCAGTCCGGTC
>CAYTDR010000037.1:6925-18278 GCA_964436185.1 uncultured Candidatus Obscuribacterales bacterium
AGTTCATCCTCAGTTGGAACTTGGAACATTAATTGGTAGTTGTTTTTTCGGACTTGGTTCCACTCGCTTACAAGCTGGTTCATGTCTTCACCGACTCCACATAGACGGACCCACGCTCTGGAGCGGGTGATGGCTGTGAAGAGAATGTTTCTTCTTCGAATCATGCTGCCCCAACCGCCATAGCAATACTCAGCACCGAGAACGTAGATGATAGGGGCCTCGTTTCCCTTTGCTCGGTAAATGCCAGATATCGCCACTGAGTCCGTCACGACAAATTCATCGACACTCCTGGTCACCCCAGTGATGTGGGAGTTGATGTTCCGCTTTCTTAATTCTGCAACCAGCGGCCCCGCGTCTGAGGCTACCTTCACGGGGTCGGCAAAAATGACGACGATATCGCTGGGTTCAAGCTCGTCTTCGTAGATGTTCTTGTAAATCTCTTCGGCAGCCCATTTTGCTTGTGCGGCGTCATCCTCAAAGGTATGTGCTTGGACGGCATCCCGGTGATCGAGCAAACGTGAGAAGAAGCTGGGTGTGGCCGTTGACCGTCGTTTTAATGTGACGCTCTCCGTGGCTTCGAGCCGCCCAGCCACGACCTCGTAACCAACGTCGTCCCACATTTGTGGAACATCGAACATCTGAATCAACCCATCTTTGCGATATACCCCGAATCCAAGGGCGTGGGCCATGGAAAGTGCCCAAGGCGTATTGCGATAGCAGACCGGGAGGATTACGTCCTCCTGTGGTTCATTTTCTCGATTGGTCAGGGTGACGAGTGGCTTCCCCGTCGCATCTTTTCCAAATAACTTTGTTGGACTTTCGAGCCCCGTTTCCTTCAGGCTTTGAAGCTCGTCATATGCCCATACAATTCGCTTTGGTGCTTTGGTCGCACTGTATATAGCCCTAAAAAAGTTCGGCCCGAAGTCCTGTGCTTCGTCAATTAGAGTCGCGTCGAAAATGGGTTGGCATCCCTTCTCCGACAGATCGTGTAAGAGCTCTTCACACACTCCTTCAAAAGCTCCACCTGCAAGGTACTTTCGCTTACCATAGCCAAAGTCCTTTACAGAACAGGCATTTGCCTTCGCAATTGAGGAATAGACGCCGGGATCAGAGGCTCCGCCCCATGCGTGCATGACCTGAAGCCGCTCCCAGTTTGGCTCATCTTGGATGTGTTCGAAGGTGAAGCGTCGAATCAGATCTCGAAACTGCCCATACAGAGATCTGGTTTGAAACGTGACCACAATCCGCCATTCTGGATGCTGAGCATGCAGATATGCGGCCTTAAGAGCGAGAACGACCGTCTTTCCTGATCCGGCCAGACCTCGGATTCGCTGAGGACCATCAGGGCACTCAATGGCGGCCTTCTTCTGCCACGAGTCTAGATTTGCGATCTCCCGTTCGATGATCTTCAGAATCCCGCCACGGGATTTCTCCGAAGTGACGTTCAGTCGCTTTTTCCTTGGTTTGATCGTTGCTACCTGCTGCACAGCTGCATTCAGCGGAATCGACAGCTCGGATTCAATTCCCTCAAGTTCAGCGAGTGTCGTGTCTAGGCGACCGTGAGCCGCTACTCGGATATCTGGATGGGCTTCGACTTTCTGTGGTCGCGTAGGGACATAAGTCACGATGTGAATTGGAACGGCCAATTGCCGACGCTGAGTCAGCTCCTTGTGTTTGATCAGCTTCGATGTCAATGCTATCGCGATTTCGTTCTGCCGGGCCTCCACCTGTTCCCAGTCGATGGCCCCAGGCCGTTCGGAAGACTCAGGGAGCGAACGTAGGTCGAAGACCACGACGCCGTGTTCGATGCATGTCAGAATCGCGTCAATTGAGATGGATTCGTCGGCAGTGGAGAGGATTGGATAACCGACGTAGAGGGTCGCGTCAGTCAGCGGGAGTACGGTTACCTCACTGATCAGTTGTTCGATTGCTCCCGGGTCAACCCGTGTTCCGATTACTAGGTCCATCGTCTCACCATCTCTTTCTGTTGTCCCTTTCGGGATAACACCACAATGCACGTATGAGCAATCCTATCCTAGACTCGCAGAAATCACCCAACTCCGAAGAAGTCCTTGCAGGTCTTCATCACGACTGCCCTTACGATCTCGAACGGAACTGACACGGCTTTTTCTTTCAATGTGGTCATGGCCTTGTTCCAGACGGTGTCGCTTCGGGCAGCATCGAGGAATTCATGGCCTGTCCACGTCATAGACTTTGGGCACCAGCAGTAACCTGAAGATGATGTCAGATTCATTGCTTCGATGAGTCCTGCCTCGTCCATGATTTGAACGTGATAACTGACTTCCACGGGATCGCGATCCTTTAGATTCAGATCCTTTGGTCCAAATGGTGTTGGATCGCTCTCGATGGCGATCAAGATCTCCCGCACCAGATCCAAGTCACGCTTCATCGTTCCTCTCCCGTGTCATGGTTTTTGAACATCTGGTTGAGGATCGCGGGTAGAAGCATGTTTCGCTCGGTAATTGCTTCTGATTGAAGTTCTCGAACTGCGTCAATCTTGTCACAAAGATCGCCAAACCAGAGCTGGGCTTTGTAGTCAGGCAAAGGAACCGGAATCTCGAGCAGCCCTTTCGCACTCGTCGTTCGATTACGGTCTGCACTTCCAGGGGAAGCCTCTCCAACGTGGTACAACCCTTCGGATGTGAGGAGAAAGAAACAAATGAAGCGGGCTGTTGCCACGTTAGGACTCGGGACATAGGTCAGGTAACGGTGTGAACCATATCGACCATCATCCTCTGGTCGAGCGACGGCAATGGCCCCCTCCCATGCTTTGATGTTGCTGATGAGAACATCCCCAGCATTCACAAGCTGGGGCTTTTCCCATGTGATCTCGCTTCCTTGTAGTGGCGGATTGTGGAAAGTGCCCTTTCCGAAGGATCTGACGGAAACCCCGGGATATTCAGCGAACGGATCGACTAGTGCTGGTCTTCTCACCAGTGGGGCGATATCCCCCAATCGGTGTCGATCTGCATTTCCTGCGATTGCATGGAATGCCGACAGGAGAAGGGCATCGAAGTCTCGCTCAATGTCCGTTGTCTTGGAGTTTGCTTCGTCGATTTTGGCGGAAAGGTCGTCGAGGTACTCGACAAGTCGTTGTTGCACCGGCAACGGAGGCAAGGGGATCGGCTGAATCAAGAATCGATCCTCCTTTAGCCGAACCCGATTTGTTGTGCCTTCACTTGCTGCTGCACACAGATCTACAAAGTCCGTTGTCTTGCTATACCAGCCTAAAAAAGCTGGCATGAGGCGTGTAGCGTCAGTCGTAAATACTGGAAAGTCATTGCTGACAACTGCACCTTCGAGCTCATCGGTAATAATCCCAGAAGCCCCATTTCTGGCGTCTATACGGGAGATGATGAATTCACCAGCATGCACTTGGAGCCGGCTGGCTGCGGCAATTTCGACCCCGGCAATAAACTTTCGAAGTGCGACTCCTTTTCCCCATAGCCGAACTGTTACCTCTCGATACGCCTTTGCTTGGTCAATAGGAACCCAATCGGTTGATTTTCGGACCACATCTCCAAGTGGGACCTTAGGCCATTTGGTCATGGTTTCCTCCCCAAGATATCCTTGATCTCCTGCATGATCCCGGCGATCCGGAGTTCCTTCTTTAGGATGTCGTCGGCCAGTTGTGCCGGTGGCAGATGTTCAAAGTCCGTTTTGGCGTTCGGGTTCTTGATGTCGAGGTTGCAGTTGTTTTCAAGGATGTCCTTGGCTGGGATTTTCCAAGCCAGTTCCGATTCCTTTCGTTTGCCCCACCATTTCAAACAATTGGTAAACTCTTCGTACTGGATGGGCTGCGTCTTCGTGTACTGGCGACGCCCTTCAGGCAGCGGCTGCTCGTAGAACCAGACGTGTTTTGTTGGACCTGTGCGATCAAAGAACAACAGGTTGGTCGGGATGCTCGTGTAGGGTGCGAAGACACCGTTGGGCAGACGCACGATGGTGTGGAGGTTGAACTTCGTCAGCAATTCCTGCTTGATCCGACCACAGACTCCGTCCCCGAAGAGGACTCCATTGGGAACAACCACGGCAGCCCGGCCTGGCTTCGGTGTGGCTCTCAGCTTCCGCATAATCAGTTGCATGAACAGGAGGGCCGTTTCGGATGTCTGCTTGTCTGCCGCAAAGTTCCCTTGAATCCCCTTTTCTTCTTCGCCACCAAAAGGGGGATTGGTCAGGATCACATCCACTCGATCCCGTTCGGTGATGTCGGTCAGTTTTTGGGAAAGGCTGTTCCCCTTGATGATCTGCGGCGATTCCAGGCCGTGCAGCAGTAGATTCATCTGACACAGCATGTACGGCAATGTCTTGGCTTCGCCCCCAAAGATGCTTCGTTCTTGAAGGGTTCGCCGGTCCTCAACGGTCTTGCATTGCTGTTCCAGATGCCGGAATGCCTCAACCAGAAAACCACCGGTCCCACAGGCCGGGTCCAGAACGGTTTCCCCCAGTTGTGGATTCATGACTTCGACCATCAGCCGGACCACGGACCTGGGAGTGTAGAACTCGCCTGAGTCGCCGGCCGCATCCCGCATCTCCTTGAGCATGCTCTCGTAGAGATGGCCCAGGGTGTGGATTTCCTCTGTGGAGTCAAAATGAATCCCCGCGATCTTGTTGATCACGTCCCGCAGCAGATACCCGCTATCCATGCGGTTGGTGACCCCTGAAAACACGGAGGCCACTACATCACGACGGTCATCCCCGTTACCTCCCTGAAGACCTCTCAGGTATGCAATCAATCCAGGTCCTGTGGTCCCATCTGGTCGAGTGGCTTCATCGTTGTTGATGAATGCTCGCAGGGAATCACCGCTGATGCCGTCTTCTTTCGCAGCCCAGTCACGCCACCTGTAGGGTGATTCGATCACCGGCCGAAACTTCTGACGTTTCAGTTTGGCTCGTTCTTCTTCGATCCGTTCCTGGTCATCCAGAAACTTGAGGAACATCACCCACGTCAACATCGGCAACCGGTCCAGGTCGCCGTTGAGCCCCTTGTCCTTCCGCATGATGTCACGGGCAGACTTAACGAGGCTACCCAGCCGCTGGGCGGTTGTGAGAGTTTGATCGGTCTTCTTCGATGCCTTCTTGGCCATTGATCTGACTCTTCCTGATACTTAACGAGTTCAACTGACGTAGGATGTCGCATTCTCGTCCTACTCGGGAGCCCCCATAAGAAATCCCGTCGTCAGACCTTTCTCTCTGAACCATTTCTTCAGATCACTTTTGTTGTATGTCAGCACCTTGTCGATCTCGCCGTTCGCAGACTCAGACCACCATTTCCAACCGCAAAAGCGTTCAACTATTGCCTTCACGACGGACTTCTGGTCATCATCTAGTTCCCGGTAGAAGGGCGACGCTCGCTCATCCTCATCTTGAAGATCGAGCTTGCCACAGACCGCGTCACGCAGGATTTCACTCCAAGCCATCATTGGCTTCGACGTTAGCATCCTCTTGAGGCGTCGTTGTGTCGGATCGTTCGCACCGGCCTTGCTATCCCATGATCCCAAAGCGAGGTCATAAAGGCAGTTCATCAGGTAGACGACGTTTTGCACTTCGATATGGCGTCGGTAGGCTTCGGTTGCCATATTGTCATCTACTGGCTCTCGGTACAAAAAGCTGCTGAAAATCGACTTGCTGAGAACATCTATCGTCAACGGACACTCCTCTGTACCCCGGTTTGATTTCGATACGAGGAGTGACAACTTGTTCTCTGGATCTTCGAGAATTGAATTGTAAAGGTACGAGCGAAATTGGGCTGTTCTGTCAGATTTCGTTGCAGCGACGGTGTCCTTGGTGTCCAGCCATTTGAGGAACCGAGCTTCAGACTTGATGTCGCCATCCTCGATGCCTTTGTATTCATCAAAATCTAAGCCGAATTGGGTTCCGAGCTTTCCCACCATGATTGATGAGAAGAACCTCGCTTGAGCAAACTTGTCGTGTGCGGAAATGTTGGTTTGATTTAGTAACCGAACATCGTGAGTTACGTAAATCTTGCACTCAAACTTTCGGCGTCCTGCCCACAGTAGACCTGCGATTTTATGTTGGCCGTCGAAGAGCTTCACATGCTTTCCAACGATACGGCCAATTGAGGGCTGAAGGACTGGATGTCGCTGGAAGTGACGAAATAATTCAAACACTCGATCTGGAATCAGATACCGAGGCTGAAGTCCTATGGCGTCATCTTTGTCATCGTCGCTGTCAAGGAGCTCGATTGGCAGGGTCGCATAAAAGTACTTCCAACCAGTTGTTGGGCAGGAGTACAGGCGACACTGCTCGGTACCTGCGATGCTTTCCAGTTTTACCGACTCATCGACTTCCGTCAGGGTGACCGGATTGCCGAAGGATGGGATGTCTTTGCTATCAGCAAGGTACTTGAGGAGATCGCCCAGGGTGAGAGTGCCACCAGTTGCGAAAAACTGTTGCTGCCGAAGCTTGACCCGAAAATCTTCCAGGGGCAGCGTCCCCTTTTGCTTGTTGTGGGCTTCACACATCGGAGCGATGTTGTCTAACTCAGTCTGACCTTGAAGTGCAAATGCCCGGATATGATCGAATTGCACCTTTTCTTCTTCCCCGATCACATGGCCGGTGGCCCAACATTTCCTGCCATGGGTTTCGATAATCCGTTGCTTCTCGGGTTGATCGAGCTGTCGTTTGAGAGTGATCGCCATTTAGGACTAGCCTCATGCAGCATAAAGTAGTTGTTGGAGTTGGTTCACGGCCGAGACGAGTTTGTCCGATCCGCCGAACTTTCTCCCGATTTCCACCACGTTTCCGTGAGTTGAGATCGGAGGGACTTCCAGAACATCCGGGACTGAGAACTGGCTGGTTCCGTGTTCGGCGTACTTGTCAAGAAGCTCATTAAGAATTGTTTTGGCTTCTGGCCCGAACTGATCGAAGAAGTCGACCTTTTCTTTCCGAAGTTTCTCCGCCCGTTGATGTCGAGTCAGCAATGGTGCATCGAAGGCCAGATGACACAGAAGGTCAAACGGATCAGCGTCCGAATGGCCGGTTTGGGAGCAAAGCTCCTGGAAGTCGATCCCTCGTTCTTCCATCATTTCGATTGCAGCAGACCTTTGGTCGAAATCAGACCACCGCTTCCGCAGGTCTTCCGGGTCCGTGTAAAGGGTTTTCACCGTGTCCGCGACGTACTGCGTGATCTGAACGGTCCTCAGTTTCGAGCCGTCGGCATCCAGGTCGAATGTGACTTCGGTCTCAATCCCACCGGAGCCACCATGGACATAGTATTTTCTTGGTTCGTGGGTTTCGTCGTCAAATTCCGGATCGCTCGGTCCTTCGTCGGCCTTGGGTTCTTCCGCTTCCTCTTCTCGGTCTTCTTCTGACTCTTCCTCGACGACCTCGGAACCTGGAATCGTCTCTCCGGTGTCATCAATCTCTTCTGTGGTGGCGAGTGATGGTACCCCGTCAAATTTCGGGTCGGCGAACGATTTCGTTGCCGATCCGGTGTAGTCCAGGATGTTGAAGAACAGTTTCCCCTTGTCTTCCCGGACCCGTGTTCCTCGTCCGATGATCTGCTTGAATTCGGTGATGGTTCCGACAGTCCGTACCAAAACCACGTTCTGACATGTGGGGGCATCAACTCCTGTGGTCAGAAGCTGGGAGGTCGTGAGAATGACCGGGTATCGTTCTTCCGGGTCTTGGAACTTGCTAAGGAAGCCTTTACCAATTGAGCCTTCGTCAGAAGTCACTCGGGCCACGTATTCTTCACCAGGGGAGAGATTCTGAACGATGTCGGCATTCAGATTATTTAAGGCCCGTCTCATTTGGTCCGCATGTTCCTGGTCCACACAGAAGACGATTGTCTTCGCGTGACGGTCTGTCTTCTTCAGGAAGTCGGTGAGGTGCTGAGCCACCGCGTCGGTACGGGCCAGCAGCGAGACGATCCGTTCAAAGTCCTTGGTGTGGTACTCATCGTCCGGGATCTCGCGACCGTATTTGTCGAGTTGTCCCTTGTCGGGTCGCCACCCAACAGCATCGAACGTTGTCAGAACCCGGTGGACCCGGTAGGGAGACAGGAAGCCGTCGTGGATACCTTGCTTCAGGCTGTAGGTGTAGAGGGGATTGCCGAAGTAGATGTAAGTGTCCCGGTTGTCTTCTCGAAGCGGCGTGGCCGTCATTCCCAGTTGGTACGCTGGCTTGAAATGACTCAGGATTTCACGCCAATTGCTCTTGTCTCTGGCACTTCCTCGGTGGCATTCATCCACGACAATCAGATCGAAGAAATCCGGGGCGTATTCCTTGTAGAGTCCAGGTCGATTCTTATCTTTGGCGATGGCCTGGTAGATGGCAAAGTACATCTCCCGGCTCTTGATGGCCTCGCCTTCGATCTTCATCCGGGCTTTGGCGAATGGTGCGAAGTCCTTGTCCTTTGGATCATCAACCAGAACATTCCGGTCAGCCAGGAACAGGATTCGAGTTTTGCGGGTCGGATCGTTTGAGGCATTCCACCCTGCGGACCAGAGTTTCCAGCAGATTTGGAAGGCGACCGTGGTCTTTCCGGTTCCCGTGGCCAGAGTCAGCAGGCACCGCTTCTGCCCCTTCAGAATCGCTTCAACCGCTCGATCAATCGCGATTCGTTGGTAGTATCGGGGGATCTTCTTGGGGTTGTAGAAGTCCGGAACAAGTCGGGTCGTGGCTGCGGCCTTGGTGAGGCCTTGCCCTTGCAGATATCGGCCCCAGAGTTCTTCGGGAGAGGGGAACTGTTCGACCACCGTCTCTAGTTTCGTAAAATCATCGTACTCGATGATGTCCGTGCCGTTGGTGGCATAGGCAAACTTCAGGCCCAGGATGGTGGCGTAATCCTTTGCCTGCTGGAGACCATTGCCGGCCGGATGTTTGTCGGACTTGGCTTCGACCACCGCCAGCGTGATGTCTCGGGTGTATCTCAGGAGGAAGTCGGAGAACTTCTTCCTCAGTCGTCGCGGCTTGCCACCCGGAACAACGATCCGCCCGTCCGTGAATGGGGTCTGTTCGCTGTAGAAATGCTTGACTCCGTCCCAGCCGGATGACTCCAGCTTGGGGCGAACGAGCTCTCGGCAGGTATCGGCTTCGTTCATGGATCGGGCCCGTGACGTGTGGCTCGATCATTAACCGGGCCGCCAGTGCGACCCCAGAACGTTCTTCGATTCGATCTCCTGTGTGCCGTGTATCGAGCTGTGTACAGGATACCGCGTTTGGGTTTGGAAGGCTACCGGGATGGAGACATTCCATCGCCCTCAACTTCAGGGCTGATGTGGCGTGAAAGATTATCGCGGTGAATGCCCTGATCCAAATCAGGACTTGAACCAACCCACGTTCTGGCGAAGGCCAATTCAGGTGCTTGGAAATCTTGCTGTTGTTCGTCACGGTACGTGCCTAGTCGGTTGGGTTTCAGGTGAGGTTGACCAGATCCGCACGGATCAAGTCTAGGATGCTCTTGGTGGGTTCCTTCGATTCGGGGAAGACCACTTCCAGAAGTCGTCCCACAAGCTCCTGTCGGTGCATTTGCATGAGAGCGGCCTGGGCCTGAACTCGGGAGTTCAAAGGGTTTGGGAGATACAGCGTCGTGGTCGTCGTTTCTGGCGGCTTGCCGCCACCGGCTCGCAACTTCCCGAATGGTCGAATCTGCTGCGGCTCAGCCGCTGTGCTCGTCGTGCTGTCCATTCTTCTAATTCCTGTTTGTCGAGAACGGGATGACAATCACTTCAGGTTTCAGATCAGAGATCTATTACCATGAAGTGATTGTCTTTCCCTTCTTCAATGTACTATGCCTGTGAGTCTTACTCTGTCCTGAGTCCTGTCCTGTTTCTGCTTCTCGTCTTAGTTGTTCATGTTCCTGTTGTTCTTTAAATTCCAGTTCTTCATCCCATATTCCCGTTTCTCGTTCTTCTGGTCCTAATCCTAATCCTGGTTCAATTTCAGCTTCACCTACTACTGCAGGTTTCGCTTTCGCATTTTGAGCGTGTCGCTCGTTTTCTGTGGCAGCTACGCCAAGACGGTTTTGGGAAGCTCCGTCTGTAGCCTTTCGGGAGTAATCAAGTCGTTTGGATGATTGGCAGCTCGCACTGTTTCGTCATCCGCAGCGGCTTCGGCATCCCCGTCACCAATTTCATCTACGGCATCCGAATCTCCCCGTATCGCTCGGAATCCAAGGGCAGCGTCAACGTGCATCAACTTCCCGCTCCAGAACGAGACATGTCCTACCAAACGAAAACAGCCCCGTGACTCTTGGGGAGTCACAGGGCCGTCGATTAGTTCCACTGTCCAACATCAATCTTCTGGATCGATCTTGAACACCTTCAGCCAGTCGGTATCAATCCGGCGTCCTCTACTGGCTGCTGCCGCGAAAATGTGGATTACAAAACCCACACGCCGCTTCGACATCTCGATCATCAAAGGAATGCTGACTCCTTCATCCTCAATCAGAATCTCCCAGTCTCGAGCACGGTCCTTGATCCACTGAGTAAGGGCGGTAACACTTGGGAAAGTCGTTCCGACCTTGATGGCAAACCTTCCTTGCATCGGAGCAGAAAGGAACTCGCGATCAGAAGGCTCACCCTTTCGTTTGGCACGCCGCTTCACTTTGATTGCTGATGCGAGCCAAATTGACTTGGGTTCGTCGGAATCGCTTAGAATCAAGCCTTCAAGTCCTCGGCGTCCCAGGGCAGACACTTCATCGAGGTAGAGGATGGTTCTCGGATCATCCAAGTCAATTTCCTGCGGAAGGCCGAGGAGTTCTTTCTCTGTTACAGACTCGCAGTTGATGACTTTGAAGGAATATGTGCTTCCCGTCAAAGCAGCAAAGACTCCACTGTGACAACGTCGATCACCATCAATTGCCTTGCAGGCCGAACACTTGCCGCACGGATTCAGTTCGTCCGTCCGGTTGGTGCAACACAGTGCCTTAATTCCTAGGGACACCACTCTAGTCTTCCCCGTCCTTGAAGGACCTGTGAACAAGGAGTTGCATACTCCATGGATTAGGAAGCCCATCCATGTTTGGATGATCCTCCTATTCCCCACAATTTCGGACCATTTCTGAGGGTTCCAATGGAGGATTTCTTGGGGGCTGGGCCTACTCATTTTGCACCCCCTTTCTTCACCGAAGTCGAAGCCCGAGTTCCATTACCTGAAGCGGAACCCTCTATAGTTGGGTCTGACACTTTGGCATCCGTTTGAGATGTCTTCTCTGCTGGCTTGTCCTCAGTTTCAGTCCGTTTTTCATCGTCATTACCGTCAGCCTGTTGCAATTGCTTTATTGTGATTGGGTTTTCGTCTGACGGTTGCCCTGACGGTTCATTTTCAACGTCAGTTCGCTTATTCTCTTGTTCAACATCAGTTC
>CAYTDR010000038.1:0-18079 GCA_964436185.1 uncultured Candidatus Obscuribacterales bacterium
TAGGAGCGAAACCTCAAAAACTAAAACAGGTACGTCAGGAACGACATCAAGAGATATTTTATCAATTTGACATGGATGCCCCGGCGGGCAAACTATCGTCATTCTGGTAAGATGACCTACCGACAGTCGATTTTATTTACCTTCAGCCTGTCGGCGGGAGACCTGAGTCTGAGGACACGAGCACCAGTTTAAGGTGTGCATAAACCAGTCCGGACTCTCTGTTATCAACTTGAAAGAAAGCGAGGAGTATAAAGTGAGAGCGTTGACTACCGCTGCGCTTGTTTTGTTGCTGTCGGGACAGCAATGTCGGGCCCAAGAACAAGACCCTAACGATTACTATTTCCTGGTCATTGAAGGCCGCGGTATGCCCATCAAGCAAATCGTAGTCAATAAGACTAATGTACTCGGAGGCAGCGCCCTTTACATGACCACGCCTATAAACATCACGGAAGAGGTCAAGAAGGGTGCCAACGAGCTGGAAGTTGATTTCGTCTCCGATGCCAAAGAGGGAATTACGACCCGCATCGAAAGACGTCAAGACGGTCCGAAGATCAAAGAGATTGTGCGGGTCACAGCCGCTGCCAATGAATCAAAAGGTGAAGTGTCGCACAAGTCGGTTTCTTTCAATGTAGAGAGCGAGCCTGTCAAGATAAGCAAGGTGGAGCTCTCCGAGCAGGACAAGCAAGATATCCTCAGTCTGGTGCAATCGTATTACGACACGCTTAAAAATAAGAACACCGGCAAGCTGAAGGATCTGTATTCCAATGCTATGAAGCAAGAGAACCGAATTTGTCCCGAGCATGTGAACTATTTCGGTAAAGCCCTGAAGAAGGAGATTACCCTTCTTAAAAAGGATAAAGTCGAAATGCAACCGTTCTCCATCAATGATGTCATGCTGGAAGTAGAACAGGATCACGTGAAGGTTCTGCGCAAAGATCGCAAGCCGCTCATGCAAAGCAATGAGATCGAAATTGAAGTAGAACCGCTGCTAACCGAAGTGGGTGGCAAAAGCGGTCCAAAGGAAAAGGTAAAACAAAGACTGGTCACCACCAGACTTTTGTTCAAAAAAGGCGATGGAAAATGGTATGTCGCCTTGCCACATGGAGTCTAGGCACTTAAGCAACTTATGCGACGGTTTCTGATTATACTTGTGATTCTCATTCTCGTTGCCATCGCATGCGGTGCGAGCGCATTCTACTGGTGGTGGCACGAGATGACCACAATGTACAGTCACTCCGGCACGGGTGAAACTATAAGCATCACCCGTGGTATGTCCAACGAGCACGTGTTGAGCGAATTGACCCAACGAGGAATCATCAAAAGCCCTCTGCCGGTCAAAATCTATCTGAAGGTTCTCTCAATCAAGCCCTTGATCAAAGCCGGCGACTATCGATTTCCATCGCCGATTTCTGCCATTCAAGTGCTGAAGAAACTCGAGCAAGGGGGAGAGCATCAAAAGCTCACCGTCATCGAGGGCTGGACCAGATTCGATATCGCCAAAGCAATGCAAAAATCACCGCGCCTCAAGCTCAAGTCGGACAAAGAGGCTCTGGCACTGATGAACCAGATCTCGCTGATCAAGGATATCGACGATAAGGCCACCAACCTGGAAGGTTTCTTATACCCTGACACGTATTACATTCAGGCGGAAACAACACCTAAGGGATTGGTAGAACAGATGGTGGCACGTTTCAAGGATGTTTGGGGTCGCCATTTAGGGCGAGATGCCTTTCTCAGCGGACTTTCGCCTCATCAGATCGTGACGATCGCTTCGATTGTAGAAACTGAAGCAAAACTTGATAGCGAACGACCGGTGGTGGCATCAGTCATCTTCAATCGTTTGAAAAAGAAAATGACTCTCTCGGTCGATTCGACGGTAGTTTATGCCTCGAAACTAGCAGGCAAATGGAAAGACGACGGCAAAGTCTATCTCAGCGACCTTCGCCTCAATTCACCTTACAACACTAGAAAGTATCTCGGTTTGCCACCCGGCCCCGTAGGTTCTCCCAGCCTCAGCTCTTTGAGAGCGGCGATCAGTCCTGTTCGATCAGACTATCTCTATTATGTGCGTGATCCGGCACGAACGGATGGAGCACATAATTTCTATAGTAACTCGCAGGACTTTGAACGCGGTGTTGCGACTTTGCGAGCCTGGGAGGCTAATGAGCGAAAAGCGGGAAGAAGATAGAAAAATTCTTTTGCAGCGCCGAATTTCCGAGGAACGTGGCTTCGAGATGAAAGCATTCCAAGCAGTCGGAGAGCAAGCTGAGTATCAGAGGCACTCGTATAACTCCTGAAACGGTCGAACAACTTCGCCAGGCGCTTCCGCGAACCGAGATCATTCACTAAAACCAGCTATAATCTCAGATCTTATCGACGAGGCTTGCCTGGTTCGACCAGTTTTGACAAAGGCTGACATTGCGTCATTTCCGCTGTCCTGAGTTAGATCCGCTCCAGCCGACAGTCCCCTTCAGAGGTGAGTGATAGTGACGACTACTGACAAGCGAGAATCGTTGGACGACTTGAGACAGCGGAGCAAGCCCCTGAGAGACGATGTTCGCAGGCTCGGCTTCATGCTCGGCGAAACCATCAAGCGAGTCGAGGGCGAAGAGGTCTACTCAATCATCGAAGAGGTGCGACACATCTCAAAGAGTTTGCATCGCATCGATCATGCCTCTGCGGATGCCGAGGCAGAGACAAAACGGTTGAACGCCGAGCTCGCCAAGCTAATTAGCTCCCTCGATTTAAAAACAGCGGGCAAGATCATCAAGGCTTTCCTCTGCTATTTCGATTTGATCAACATTGCAGAACAAAACCATAGAATGCGCCGCCGGGCAGAGACAGAATGGACCAATCCGAATTCGATTCAAGAGGAATCACTGGAAGCGCTGTTCAAAGGACTGGAAGAGCACGACGTCGATGGACGAGAGCTTCTTTCCACTCTGTTGAACCTTGACATTCAGATTGTCTTCACCGCCCATCCGACTGAGATCACGAGAAGGACAGTCCTGATCAAACAGTTAGAGATGGCGAAACTGCTGCACAGCAAGGATCATCCACCTCTCACTCACAAACAGCAATTGGAGATAGAAGAAGGTCTCAGAGGCGTTGTCGAGTCACTCTGGCTCACCGATCATATTATCTACTTCAAGCCCACTGTGACAGACGAAGTGAAGTACGGTCTCTACTTGTTTGAAAACGTAGTTATAGATGCCATTCTCGATGTCCATTCTCAACTGCTGGAAAAGGCCAGGAGTCAGTCGGCGGTGCTCGGAGAAGTGGATGAGGAGCGGCTCGACAAGGCTACGTTCACCACCTTCGGCTCGTGGATAGGAGGCGATCGCGATGGCAACCCGTATGTCACCACGGATGTAACCATAAATGCGCTCAACGCTCAGCGCAAAATCATTTTGGAGAGATACCTGCATGAGATGACAGGACTCTTTTCACAACTAAGCCAGTCATCAAACATCGTCTCTTTGTCGGATGAGCTTCAATATTCGATGGAGCGCGATCGCGAAGACTTTCCTCAAATCTACGAACGCTTCAAGGATCGATATAAGTTCGAACCATTCAGAATCAAACTTTTATATATTCAGGAAAAGTTAAAAAGGAGCGTCCAGGCGGCTGACATCGGTGATCATCATCACACCGATGGCAACAAACCGGCAAGTGACGGTCACCACCCGTGGTACTCCAGTCCGGAAGACTTCATAGCAGAACTGCATCTTCTGAGGACGGCTCTCGTGGATGAAGGCTGCGTACACAGTATAAGCAGGTTGGATCGGCTCCTGCAAATGGTGGCAATTTTCGGCTTCCACCTGGCCAAGCTGGACATCAGACAGCACAGCCGCAGACACATGGAAGCACTGACCGAGGTTACGAAGACACTCGGGATTGATACCAGATTCAATGCCGCGAGCAAAGAGGAGCGACAATTACCATACGACAAACTCAGCGAGGACGAGAAGCTCGCCTGGCTGGGGAACGAGATAGGGATGCGCCGACCTCTATTTCCAGTCGAGCTGCACTTCTCCCCTGACACTAACGAAACGATCAAAGTCTTTAGAACCATGGCCAGGCTGGAAGATATACACAGCAACAGGGCGATAGACACCTATATCGTCAGCATGACGACGCAAGCAAGCGATCTCCTCTCCATCTTACTTTTCGCCAAAGAGTGCGGCGTTTACGACAGGGAGCTATATCCGGAACGAACGATCAATATTGTTCCACTATTCGAGACAATCGGCGACCTCAGGAACGCTCCGGAACTGTTCGAAAAGTTGCTCGCGCAGCCGGTTTACGCTGAGTACTTGAAGCACCGGAAAAATCTCCAGGAGATCATGATCGGCTATTCCGATAGTGGCAAGGACGGTGGCATCGTTACTGCCAACTGGGAACTGTATAAGGCGCAGAAAGCACTGGTCGAACTGGCGGAATCACGCGGAATCGAGCTGAGACTGTTCCATGGTCGCGGCGGCACCATCGGAAGAGGCGGAGGTCCGACGCACCGAGCGATTCTGGCCCAACCACCAGGGACAGTATCAGGGCGAATCAAAATCACGGAGCAGGGAGAGGTTATCAGCTCGAAGTATTCGCTGCCCGGCATCGCCGTCCGCAACTTCGATCGGCTGGCTGCAGCGGTGATTGAGAGCAGTCTCACCGAGTCTAAAAAGAAAAAACAAGGAGTGGACAAACCCGATTGGATCGCCTTCATGGACGAAGTTTCGGCTCAATCATTCACTGCCTTCCGTGACCTCGTCTACAACGATCCCGAGTTCATCGAATTCTTCAACCAAGCCACGCCGATCACCGAAATCGGAGGATTGAGGTTGGGCTCAAGACCGACACGAAGGACGAAAGGCAGCACCGCAATCGCCGATCTGCGAGCGATTCCCTGGGTCTTCGCCTGGACTCAATCCAGGTTTATCATTCCCGGATGGTATGGCATGGGATCAGCAATCGCCGACCAGTTCGAGCGTCACGGCTCCCAACGTCTGGAGCTCATGCAGTTGCTCTATCGCGAATGGCCGTTCTTCAGCGGATTGGTTTCGAAAGTGGAAACCTCTCTGTCGATCGCGGATATGCGAATCGCCGCCTACTATGCTGATAATCTAGTCAGCGATGCAGCTCTGGCCAAGCGTGTGTTGGGCAAGATCGAGAAGGAGTTCGAGCTTTCCAAGAAAGCGATCCTGGAAATCACCGGGCAAAAATACCTGCTGGAAAAAACCGAGTATCTCAGACGCTCGATCGAGTTGCGCAACCCATATGTAGACCCGCTCAGTTATCTGCAGGTGCGCTTCATCAAAGAGCTGAGAAAGACGCGAGAGGAGGCTTCGCGCTTGCCTGGCGCGGCCCCGACCATACATGTGACGCCTGGTTCGGCAGCAGAACACGATGCACTTCTGGACACGGTGCTCATGGCGATCAACGGTGTAGCTGAAGGGTTGCAGAGTACCGGTTAGTCCGGTGCCAGTGACAGAGAATTAAAGAGATACTGCCACCAGTAGGATATTTCTTCCATCAAGAGGGAAGGAAGGAAGTAGTGGCCAGACTCTTTTGAACCTTTCGCTGCAGTATCATGACCAGTCCCAGTGAAGACATTGCTGAACAACTGAGACAAACCGCAAAATGCGAGGCAGTCAGTCTTGGCACGGTAGTGCGCGGCCGGTATCAGATCATCTCCTACCTCGGACGAGGTGGCATGAGCACGGTCTACAAGGCTCTCGACATGCGCGGTGCGCGTACAGTCGCGCTCAAGATTCTGCATACCGAACTGTTATCTGACACTACGCGCGTTCAGCGTTTCATGCAAGAAGCGAAAACGTATCGAGACCTGACGCACAGTCATATCGTCAAGACCTATGACTTTTTCACTGACGAAGAAAGCCGGTACTGCCTGGTTATGGAGTTTCACGAGGGCAGAAACCTGGCCCAGGTGCTGGCTGAGAATGGAAAACTTTCAGTAAGGCGAGCGGTGAAAGTGTTCTCCGAGATCTGCGACGCTCTCGATCATGCACACAGTCGTGGTATCGTGCATCGCGACCTGAAACCCAGCAACATCGCACTGGTGGAAAAGGAAAAAGACTCGGACTACGTGAGAGTCCTCGATTTCGGTATCGCCAAAATGATGCCGCAAGACGACGAAACGCATTTAAGCCTGACCCAGACTGGCGAGATAGTTGGCAGTCCTCTGTACATGAGTCCTGAGCAATGCATGGCTAAACCAGTCGACCACCGAAGTGACATTTATTCGCTTGGTTGCTTGATGTATGAGTCCCTTGTCGGTCAGCCTCCGCTCATGGGTGGCAATGTCTATGAAACTTTCCACATGCAGACTCATGAACGTCCTAAGTCATTGGGAGATATTCGCGAAGAGTTTAAGAGCGGAACCTATTTCGAGTTCATCATCTTCAAATGCATGGCGAAGAACCCCAAGCATCGCTATCAGACGATGATGCAAGTCAAGGAAGCGTTATCGAAAGTAGGCATGTTCAGCCAAAAGTCAGCGATTCAAACAGTAGTCGATCGGTGGTCTGAGCGGCAAGTAAAAAAGAGAGCTGAGCACGGCAAACACATTCCCTGGTACGTATCTGTTTCGGCGACGGTGCTTATTATCGGCATCGGTCTTTTTTTGTGCAAAGACACGATAATGACCATGATTACGAAGCCGGACGTGCGCTATTCGCAGGCAGTAACGCAGTATACGGACGCGTTTACTATTGGGGACTACAAGAAGGCCGAAGAAAGCGCTCAGCTCGCTATCAACATTGCAGAAAAGGAGTTGCCGAACCTTTTGCAATCGGCGTTGCTCAACCTCGTCGACCTCTATCGAATCGAGGGCCGGTCGCAAGAGGCGAAACTCCTGGATAAAAGGGCGTCTTTGATCGATCAAAGAGAAGAGAAGCTAGCAAGAAAGACGGAAGACAAACTCTTGGCCAAGGTCAAAGCAGTGGCTCGAGAAACACCTGATGACACGGTGCAGATAGAGGATTTCTGCATTCAGCTAACAGATTTGGCTGAGTCTTATATTGAAGATGGGAAGGTCGACCAGGCGATTGCGCTTTTGAACAAAGTCCTCAAGCTGACGAAGACCTATCTGCCTGAAAACAATGCCATAGCAGCTAACGCTAACGACAGCCTGGCAGTGATGAGTTTGCGAAACAACCTCAACGAATCGTATGACGACATCGAGAAGAAATTGACTGAAGCCGTCACCGCAAGGGAAAACACGTCAGGCAAAGAAAGTCCCGGATTGATACAGACTCTTGGTGCGCTTTCGGAGGTGCAGAGAAGACGAGGCGATTTCGCCCATGCAAAAGAATCCGCTCAGCGCGCTCTTAGCATTGCCCGCAGTGTCTATCGTTCTACCAGTATTCAGGCTGCCCAAGCGCGCTGTCAGATAGCTGAGATCGACCTGGGGATGAACCGTCCAGCCGCCGCCACAGCGGCGGTCTCAACTGCACTGACGGCAATGGACGAGCAGAAGGATTATGCTAGCCAGGCACGTTGCTACGTGATTCTGGGAGAGGCGAATCTGGCGAAGGACAAGTATTCGGAAGCACAGAAAGATTTCGACAAAGCTTCTGGCCTGGTCAAGGACAGCACCAACGTCGGTTTGCTCACATATTCAAGAGCGCTGTCCGGTCTTGGTGATGTCTACTCTTTTCAGAAAGATAACGTGCGCGCAGAGGGCTGTTTCAAACGGGCCATCGCTCGAATGTTCAGGTCCAGAGCCAGAGAAGAAGCGAGAGTAGCAGGATTGCTCGATAAGCTTCACACTAACTATCGCGAACAGGGCAAAGAAGAACAGATTGTCAAACTCTACCAGGCGGTCGAAGCAACTGATAAAGTCACGGGTAAAGTCAACGGCGTAATCGAAGACAGACAGTTGCTCGCAGCCTATTACTTGGAAAAACGCGAGTATCGTAAAGCCTGTTCATACTTGGAAAAAGCGCTGGAACAGGCCCAGCAGCTCTATGGATCAGAAAGCGCAAAACGTTGCGAAGTCATGGGTCTTCTCGCCGCTGCATACATGAAAGACAAGGACTATCAAAAGGCAGCACCGCTGATAGACGAGGCGGATAAGCTCATGCATTCGGAGAATTTAAAAGGAACGATAACTCGCAAGGTCAAACTACAGATCTTGTCTACCCTGATCCGATACTTGGAACGATCGAACTCTCTTGAAAGATTGCAGAAAGTCAAAGAAGAACTCGAACAAGTTTGATGAAACCTCTATCCATCGCCTTTACGAACTACGAGGCCTTTCGATCATATGGTAAGTTAATGGTTAGTGTAGAGCAATGATTTGACAACCACCCCGCCGAGCGTCACATAATTTCCGATGAAACAACTAATTACGGCCTTATTGATTTCAGTCTTCGCCCTCGCCGGTTGCGCCGGTGGTAGCGACACTACAGGCGGTACTGATACCGCAGCTAATACTGCCCCGGCAGATCCCACCGAGCTGGACAAAAAGTGGGGCTATATAGATTGGAAAGGCAAGGTTCTTATCGAGCCGAAATTCGAAAAGGCACTCTCCTACTCCGAAGGTGTCGCGGCCATAAAACAAGGTGGTCTCTGGGGTTTTATCGACAAGAACGGCACCATGGTAATTCAACCTCAATGGACCGGTCTGCAATCTTTCAAGGAAGGATTCGCTCCGGCATTGAAGGGAGACAAATGGGGCTATATCGACATGGGCGGCAATGTTGTCGTGGACTATCAGTTCGAAGAAGCGAGGCCTTTCTCCGGACAAATGGCGGCAGTGAAGTCGGGCGGCAAATGGGGATTCATCGACACCAAGGGCACTCAGGTGGTCAAGCCTCAGTACACCGAGGTGAAGGAGTTTGGCGACAATCTGGCTCCTGTTCTAGTTGAGGGCAAGTGGGGATACATCGACAACACCGGCAAACTGGCAATCGAAGCCAAATTTGATGACGCGTCCAGCTTCAAAGATGGTGCCGCAGAAGTTCGTGAGGCAGGAAAATTCGGTTTCATCGATCTACACGGAATCTTTCAGGTCCGGCAAGAGAGTGAGTCCAGACAAGTTACATCAGAAGGACGTTCCCTTTTTCAGAAAAAGGGATTGTACGGATTCGCCAATGCCAAGGGTGACATTGTTATAGAACCGAAATTCGACGCTGCGCAGATATTCGCGGAAGGTCGAGCGCTGGTCAAGTCGGGCACTAAATACGGTTACATCAACAAACAGGGAACGGTTGTCATCGAGCCTGAATATATAGAAGGTACGTCATTTTCTGATGGCAGGGCGGCAGTTTGCGTCAAAGAAGAATGAGCTAAGCAACTAGCGGACGAGCGGTGGTAATAGCTGTTTTAGACCGATCATCTGGCCGACTGCTTTGGCATAGTTAGCGAAACTGGACTCTCCTACAAGAGTGGAAGAGACAGTGCCATCGGCATTGACGAATACCGCAGTCGGTATCGGTCCAACGTTGAACTTATCAATGAGCTGATCGCTTGCGTCTTTCGTGATGTCTACTTTCTGAATATCCACGTTCGGACCATACAGCTTTGAAAGTTTGCCCAGGGTATCATCCAGGTCTTTGCACTGCGAACACCAGTCCGCATAGAACGCGTATACCGTCGGATGATCTCCGCCTGCAGTTCGTGAGGTAGTTTGGTCGACGGCAGTCTGCGCACCGGTTGCAGTACCACCGGCGATCTGCATTCGTCGCGGCCCGCCGTTGCGGCGTCGGAGGTTACGACCCCCGGGACGTAGTCCGGCCCAGAGAGGACCTCCAGGACCTTGTGAGATTTGTTGCGATGGCTCCACCTGATTGGTGGCGGGAGTTTTGCTTTGCACCAGAGAGAGAAGCATTTCGTTGGCTTGCTGCGAATCGGCTCCGCCTGCCTTCAGAGTCCGCAGGAACTCTCTTCGCGCGCGGCCGAAATCACCTCCTTTCGAGTACGCTCTGCCGAGCTGCAGGTGTACGGCAGGATTCTGGGGACTTTTCACCGAAAGGTCTTCAAGAATTTTTCGTGCTTCTTCGCCATTGCCGGAATCAATCATGCTTATCGCCTGACGAAGAAGATCTCCGGGAGGTCCCGCCATGGCCAACTGGGCAATAGGTCCAGGACCATTGGCAGCTCCTTGCCCAAACTGCATGCGTCTGCCAGGTCGTCTCCTGGTGGTCAACCCGAGTTTGGAAACCATCCAACTTGCAACCATACGCATATTCTGACTACGCTGATCCGGGTCCTGAGTCTGCGCCTCTTCAAAGATCAGATGCTCGCTCGGTACGGCAAGAAAGACCTTATCAGTGGTGGCAACATCGTTGAACAACTCCCACGTACCTTCCGGTTTAACCAGCTTGTCGGCTGTGCCTTGGACAAACAAGACCGGCATGTCTTCGATCTTTTTTGCATGCTCATGATTGTCATTCATGAACTCCTGGAATTGGATCAGCTCTTTAGGAGAGAGCTCCAATCGCGCCAATGCATCGTCCTTCCACTCTTTTCTCAACTCTTCGTTCTTGGTTGCCTGATCGATGATATCTGACCCAATGTCGAACTTCTTGTTCGGTCCGGCAAGCATGTGTCCGGCTACTTTCAGACTGGTTTTACCTTGCTTGAAACGTTCTGCCGCGGGGACGGATGACACCAAACCATCCACGAGGTCCGGATATGTCGCTGCAGCCCTCAATGCAATGGCACCACCCATGGACTCACCAAGCATGAAAACCGGCAAACCAGGATAGGCGGAACGGATTGACTCGAGCGCGTTTTTAATATCCTCAATGCAACTTTCGAAATTGACCTTTTCACGTCCCTTCGCCTGCATCCATGAGCCGAATCCACGCACATCGATAGCAAACACAGCTATGCCATGCTGCGAAGCTTCTTTGGCAAAATGCTCATATGAACTACTGTGCAAACCTAATCCATGAATGCAGAGAAGACACGCCTGCGGTTTTCCTATAGGATTGATCCAGGATTGGCATGGCGCCATGTTCCTTCGACTGTTAGCCGAGCCGTCCTTGTCTCCGGAATCACTATTGCGATTTTCCTCCGCTGATGCGGGCAAAGCGGCAACTAGCTGAAGCTCGCCGGTACAAAAGGCAAATGCACAAAACAGAATTGCTATCGCCTTCTTCTTACTATGCATAGATCTCGCTCAGTGGGAATTCGCAACTAGATAGGGTACCAATGCATGATATCAAGTTCGGCATTTAGGCGCAGCGTTATGCTGCCTAGAACTGGGGTGCAGAAGCTTCCGCGCAAGCACACCCAGTAGACCGGACCACCATCGCGCTGCACAACCAAACTCTTCGCAAACTAGTTTTGGATCATATCGTGAAAATGGCTCGTCACACGAACGATAGGCCTGGGCTGCAATGGCTGTTGTTCTGCAACTGGCTGATGATCTTCCGGCGCATGTTCTTCAATGGCTTCCAATGAGCTTCTCACTGTGTCGATCGTCGGCTGGTAACCTGCGGGCACGACCAGCGGCTCGTCATCCTGCGCGTAAACAGCGTCATGGTTCTCTGATACTTCAGGAACGTGCGCACTTGTCTCAATCTGGATTGAACGAACCGGGGCTTTCAAACCGGCCAGAGGCGGCGACGAATACTTCTCGAACGCTTCTTTGATTTTTTCGTCACGCATCTCCGGAGTCAGGATCGGTGCATCATCCTTTTTCTCTGCCCAATAGAGGCGCAATGCAGCTGCTGCGAAACAACCGAAACCCATAATAACGAATATGTTCGGCGATACTAATAATAGAAGAGGAATGACTACGACGAAGAACATCGCGATCCAGAACGTCGACACGGAAGTCTTCCGTTGCTCCTCCATTCTTTCCATGTAAATTGGGTGCATAGGCGTAGTATCTACCTACTAAGTGGGTGAACAGTGTACCGGACAAGGATACTTGCAAAGAGAGCGGTTGTGAAGGGGAATATTACGACGACGGATTAAATATCCGCAAACGCACACAGCAGGAGCCTGTGCAATGGGTTGTCGGGTGTTAATTGGACTACAAAAGTATATATAATTAACATCTCCGCCGGGACCAAAGTGCTCTTTAAAATAGGAAAGCTCCGAAAACTCGTTGGATACTAGCATTGCGATATCGTAGCGGCTCCAGAGACAGGTCGAACTTGATACCAAATACAGAGGCACTTCCCAGCAACTAAGCGCTCAGATTTAGCGTTCCAGCCCTCTAAAGTTGAGATATTGGCGGAAGTAAGAACTTTATAAAGATAACCGTTCAAACTCGCTCAATCCACGGCAATGCACTGCCGAATTATGTCGTCATATCCTAGTTTCATCAACCAATGGGAAACGATCGGATTAATCTCTAAGAGCGAGCCTGATATCTGTCGCTGCGGCTTGATTATGAAGAGACTGACTTTCTTCAGCAATGAATCATTGGCAGTACCGTTTGTGTCCGTACCGGAAACGGTAGTACCAATCTGAACGATATTGGCATTATCACCGACCAGCTTATCTCTGTCTTCCAACAAACACCAACCGTTGCCGGATCCGCTTGCTATGCCGCTGTTTGTCGCCTCCGTCATGCGATTATGGTCTTTCACATGAGCGATACCACTGCGAGCGGAGTGATCGAGAAGGATTTCGAGCAAGCGCGCTATGAGCCTAAAGAGCGAGGTAGGGCAACTGTCTTCTGAGCTAGGCTCTACGAGTACAGCATAAATCTCGGTAGCTCCCAAACGAATTGCAGCCTGGATCGGAGTGTTTTTCACCAACCCGCCATCAATCCAACAGCCTTCTCCTAACAGCTTCCTGGGTGGAAACAGCAGCGGCAAAGCCGACGATGCCATGAGCACATCAATCAACTCTTCTTGCGACGAGATATCGTCAGAAGTTATAACTCTAGTTTTCAGACTGCAGAGATCCGTAGTCACGAAGCCGACTTTGGTCTGTCCTGCCTTCAACTTTTTCAAGTCCGCATGTTGTCTCAAAAGCCCTTCCAGGGGGCTCGTATCGAAAAATCCCAGTTGCTGTCCGAAGATCAATCGTCGTAAGTGTCCTGGATTTGGGAGCTTGTATACATCCCTGGCGCTGATTCTCCGCCAAACCGACTCCAAAACGGACACCTCCTTCTGCGCCATAAGCGTAGCGTTAAGTGCCCCAGTGCTGGTGCCGATGATCCAGTCGAAATGAAAATCTCGATCTGCGCAAGCCTTGGCGACACCGACTTCGTAAGCGCCCCTTCCACCTCCGCCGGAAAGCACCAACGCTCTCACTGGACGCGTCTGTCCATTGTTTGGATGTCCGGATTTGGTTTCGTCAGGCATCATCTAACTCGATAATGATCCAGCAGCTTTCCGAGAAGATGCAGGCAGCATGGGCTTAGCTAGATCGTGCATTTTATTGAGCTCGTTAGTAATCGGATTGCGAAAAGTCGAAAGCTCGAGCAAGAAAAGCGATTCAATTCTGTCCTGCTTGGGAGCTAAAGCACTTGAGTCCCAGTTCTCAAAAACTAAAAGTGATCGAACTCCACTCTCTCACTTTACCGAAAAATCCCAAAGAAGCCAATTATTTAGCTCTATGCATGCACGATAAATCAGTAAAAAGAGACGCTTTTCTTGAACGGTTGTTCCCTGCTGCAGACAACAATGCACTATTGACCAGTCTTAAGCCGGATCAGGAGAACAGGAAGGTATTTCAATATTGATCGATTTGTGACAATCTCACCGCTATACGTTTTACGAAAGCCATCTGAACATCAACGGTTCCGGTCTGTTAGATTGAATTGCTTTTTAGACGTTCGAGGCGCTCGCCGATGCGCTCCAGAGTAACGGTGTCTCCCGCTTTCTCTGCCACGTCCAGATATTCTTCCAGCAACTCCTTCTCGCTTTCTTGAAAGACATTGGGACTGTTGCGAAATTGGTTCGAGACTTCAGCCAAACCAAGCAGGTTTAGCAGCTCATTCATCTGCTGTCCTTGCATTTCGGCCACCGCTTTATCCAGCTGGTCGAGCGCCAACTCATAGTATTCAGTCGCTTCGTCCAACTTCTGCAAACTCCTGGCAGCGGCGGCAAGATCTCGGGCACATTTGCAGCGCGGTTCCACAGGCAGTAATTCAGTCAATGATTTCGCCTGTTCGTAGCACTCATTGGCCCGGTTTTGGTCATTTAATTGCACCAGTGTCCGAGTCAGAAGCGTGAGTACCTCTATTCTGTGCGCGATGGACAGCTGATCGTCCGTTCCAAGAACTTTTTCGAGTTCTTCTAAAAGTTCTAGAGCCTCATTCCATTCAGTCTTTGTAACAAGCTCTCTTGCATGCGATATTTTCCTGATCCTTCGTGGCAACTCAACCATTGAATCGAGCAGTGTTTGGGTGTTCGGAAGAGATTCCGAAAGGCCTGGCTGCACCGCAGGCAGTGATGAAAAACCCTTTACCAGGGTTTCCAAACTCTCGAGTAGACTGTCTGACTTTTCCTGCACTTGTTTTTTTGGCGCACCATATGCAATATCGGAAAGAATCGATCGTAGACTCGTAGCTATTTCGCCGAACATGGCTCCATGCTCCTCAAGCCGCTCCACGTCTTGTGCTGCCGGATCGAAATTGACCTGGGGACCGTTGGTTCGTTCCACCGCCAACTCTGCGACAATTTTTGCCGCCGCCTCCTTTTCCGGGCCGGCATCTGCAGTCTCGAACAAATCGATTGCGTATTGGCGAATGACGCCGCTTACTGTCTTCAAACCCAACCATCGATAGGTCGTGACCATTGACGATAACTGCGAAAGAACGAAATCGAGCGTATCAGGACGTTCCACTCCCACGGTGGCAAGCTTGAGTTGCCACTTTGTTAATGGTAACCGGGCAGACGGTCGGACACTAAAGTTGGACACCTCTAATAAGGAATGAATCTCCTCCCGGCTAACTCCAATGTCCATGAGTGCCGCTGCCACGTGATCAGTAGGCTTTCCGATTGTTTGGCAGAAAGAGGCGATGCATAGAAGCAA
Organism: uncultured Candidatus Obscuribacterales bacterium; assembly: GCA_964436185.1. Lineage (GTDB taxonomy): Bacteria > Cyanobacteriota > Vampirovibrionia > Obscuribacterales > Obscuribacteraceae > CAYTDR01. The sequence goes on from CAYTDR010000038.1 coordinate 14,965, forward strand.
CTCGCGTAAATCTTCCATGTCATGTCCAATATCTAGAAGAGTGCGCGACGGCGCGGACGAGAAGTCGCTGCCGCAAAAGCGACAAAAACTGGCATGCTCCATGTGATACTCTGCACAGTATCGACAGACGAACTCGGAATCCAATTCGAAACAACGCAGCCTGAGCTCTTCACTAATCGAAAACGGGCTTATGTCCAATGCCTCCAATCGCCATCGTTCGATGGAGGTCGGCCATGGAGAACCTTCTTCGGTTCGACAGATGAGGACCTTTTTGATCAGATCTATCGCCCCGACCGACGGCTTCACATGAGCGAACGCTGATGATGGCGTCGTCTTCGGATTGAGTACTCCAGCGCTGGAGTTGCTCTCTATCTTTGCCAATATCTGCGTCTTCATTGGAGACGGATGCAGTTGCTCAATAAGTGCATTGAATTCGCTGCCCAGCCAGTCATATGCGCTGTTAAGCGCCTGATAGCCCTCAGGAATGCCTCCAGGCATGGACGGAAGGGCACTATCATCGGTGCGCTTTGCACAATGCATGCACCAGCGAGCCGAGGCTCTAATCATCCCTCCGCAGAAACGGCACCACTTGTAACTAGAAATCTTGACTTTCTTCATCAGAATCCTCTGTCACCAAAATTCGCTCTCATGACTTAAGACAAAGCCCCCCAAGGAGACGTAGCTGGGGAACTGGCATCTGTACATTTGATTTAGGAAGGCGTGAACGGTGAAAAACCTGAGCAGCAAGCTCCATTTGATCACAAGTCTGTATTCAATGTCCTCCAACTCTACCACGCCTATTGACAGCCGCCGACTCCCTTAAGTTGGGCTTAATCTTGTCCTCCTTTGTCCATACGATGCGGTTCATAGGCCAGGTGTGCCGCATTTTACTGCGCAAAGGAAACGCACTTCGCACCATGACCGATCATTCGCCAGCCTGAATGACCGAAGAGCGATTGTCCAACAAGGTCAAGTCGATGAGCGGCTTTGCAGTTTTTTATTCCGCGCTTTTTTGCGGAAAGGACAGGCACAGGTCCGCACCATGACTAACCGAGCGCCATTCGGAATGATCGAAGTAACAAACGGTCTAAAGAGGTCACATCAACGAACAGCTTCGGCAGTTTTTTGAAAATCCTTGAGCCATACGGCAAGCGGCTCGGAGGAACGAGCCTCGATACGCACATTTAGCTTGACGCGCTCCAGAACCTTCGCAGCTACCCTTCTTCCGTTTGGAATTTTATGAGTGGAAAGAAACTGTTCCAGATCTCTTGCCTGTTCGCGAGAGACGAATGAATACGCACCCGTCAACATTCTGGGGAAGACGTGCGAGGGAAAGCGTTTCACCATCCTGTCCCAGTTACTCTTCATGAATTCCCATCCAGGCTCTCGTCCGGCAGGTTGCCTCATGAGCTTTAGAACCAGATGCGGTGCATCCTGAGTTCGAACCTCGTCAGTCATTGATAAGTCCAGCGTCTTCTGCAGCAACTCCGGACGCCGAAAGTCAGCCAGAGCCATCAGGTTTCGAATCTTAGCCTCAGGAGTAGCGGCTTCCTGCCAGCACTTTTTCAAAGCAGCGTAGTCTTCTTCGCCGCCGTTGTAGGCAACGATTGTGACAATGGCATCATATAGACTCGGATCAACCTTTTCCGGAGTTTGCACATAGGTTCGGAAGCGTTTGCGTGCTTCCTCTATGGTGCTCGGGTCCTCGCCTATGGTGCCCATAGCCGCGAGCACATCTCCGCGAAGGATCTTAAGCAAGTCAGACTCACCCGTTTTCGATTGCCAGCCGAGGTGCTCGGTAAGCGAAGCAAGTCGATCCCTGATGAAGGCAGCGAACTGGGCGCGACTGGCATTATCGACAAAGAGATTGATGGACGAAAATCCACTGATGAGGCCCTCAACTACATTGGGATCTCTTTCGTTTTTGAACCCACTGGTAAGGCGCATGTAGTCAGCGATTGAAAGCGAACCGGACTCTACCATCGCCCAGGCGTCGGCAAGCAACTGATACCGCTCTTTGGCATTCAATTTCTGCTCTGCCAACTTTCCAATAGCTAGGAGTTGATCGCTCGGATAACGTACACGATAGTATCCATCGGCATCCGCATTCAGCAACAACAGTTCGCTGCCTGCCGTCTGGGGAAACGTTGCCGACTGCTTCTCGAGCAAAACCGTCGAAACGCTTTCATTCGAGTTCTTCAATCCGATAGGAATTTGCCATACCTCGTTCTTCGTTCCGTGCTCCTCGGAAACGTTGAATCGTTTTTGGGATAGAACGACATTCGTTTCATTACTCGAATCGAGCTCCACCAATGGGTAACCCGGCTGGTATACCCAGTTGTGCATTATCGCTGAAACCGGTTTTGCCGACGCTTTCTCCAGTGACTTCCAGAGATCGGCAGTACCAGCGTTCTTGAACTCATGGGTCTTAATATAGTCCTGGATTCCTTTCATATAGGTATCTTCGCCAAGGTAGCGCTCCAGCATTCGCAAAACGCCGGCACCCTTTTCGTATGTAATTTCGTCGAACATCTCCTCCGCGTCGGCAGGATCATTCACGGCCGCATAGATCGGTCTGGTTGAATTGAGGCAATCGGTGAAGAGCGCATGCGATTTCCCCTGAAGGAACCGTTCCCACGGCAACCAGTCCGGATTGTAGTAGTTCATCGCCTTTACGGACATCCAGGTGGCAAACGCCTCATTGAGCCATAGGTCGTCCCACCACTTCATGGTGACGACATCGCCGAACCACATGTGAGCCATCTCGTGCGCAATAATTGAGACGACTGCTTCCTTCGAGATAATCGAAGCCGTCTTTTCCTCAACTAGCAGTTTGTTTTCGCGGAACGTTATGGCGCCAAGATTTTCCATTGCACCAGCACCGAAGTCAGGAATGGCGATCAAATCAAGCTTGCGCAATGGGTATTTGACACCGAAGTAATTTTCGAAGAATGGAAGAAGTTTGGCTGCCACACCTACGCCGTAAGCGCCGTGCACAATCTTTCCTCTGGTAGCCCACACTCGAATTTTGACACCATTGACCTCAGTCACTTCCGTCGCCTCAAACGGTCCGACGATTAGCGCCACCAGATATGTGGACATCAATGGCGTTTCA
>CAYTDR010000039.1:0-18057 GCA_964436185.1 uncultured Candidatus Obscuribacterales bacterium
GCGAGTCTGAGCATTCCGAGACAAGCGAGTCAGAGCATTCCGAGACAAGCGAGTCAGAGCCAACTGCGACAAGCGAGTCAGAGCCGACTGCGACAAGCGAGTCAGAGCCGACTGCGACAAACGAGTCAGAACCAACTGCGACAAGCGAGCCGGAGCAGTCGGAGACAAGCGAGCCAGAGCAGCCTGAGACCAGCGAATCAGAACAAGCTGAGACTGCTGATCAAACACAGCCAACAGCTGAAGCAGAGGTTGCCGAAAAAGAAGAGCAGGCTGAACCAGAAATTGAAGACGCTCCTGGGCAATCGTTTGCGCCCGAGTTCATCGACAGCAATGGAGCAGAGCCTGCAATCAGTTCTGATCTGTCCGAGAATGAATCTGAAGAGTCGACAGCTGAGAGTCAATCGGCAGAAGATGCGGATGAACAGGCAAGCTCAGCAATTGAAGAAATTAGCGCGGAAGCACCAGATTCAGAACCTTCTTCTGACAAGAAGGAAGAAAATGGTGAAGTCTCTGATGAAAAATTGTCTGAAGCCGAGACAGCAGGGAAAATTGCTGAAATAATTGAGGCAAGCTCGGTTGGCAACGGAGAATCCGCGGGTGAGAAAGTCCGAGACGAAGGGGCTTCTCAAATGGAGTCTATGGCAATCTCTAATGAGGTCGCTTCTGAGTCTAACGCTACGGTTATAACAAGTAAGGAAATAGATTTGACAACGGTGAAGCATATGGGTCCAACAAGCGTTCCGGATTGGTGTAAAAAGTACTTTTCTGATGAGCTCAAACATCTCCATCATGAACTTGAATCGCTCAACGAGCGAATCAGACAAACTCAAGATCAGATTCAGCAGATCGAGGGTCAAGCCGCCCTCACACGCGGTTTGCGAAATACACTCCTGACTTCTGAAGGCGACGACTTGATCGACGCATGTCAGAAGATCACGACGCTGGCCGGTTGGAAAGTCACTCCATCTAAAGATGATAAGAAGGAGTTGGTTCTCGAGCGTGATGGCGAGCATATGGCATTAGCCCGAATTGTCTGGACGAGAGAGTCCGTAGAACGCGCTCATCTCGGTCAGCTCCATACAGCCCTGACCAGATACTGGTGCGAAACAGGTGTGGAGCCAAAAGGCATTCTCATAATCAGCAAGTTGAGAGACAGCGGTCCTTCCGAGAGCCCTGACGATAACGCTGATAGAGAGCTGGTCGAATTCGCCAAACAGAAGAACATTTGTCTGTTGACCACACTTCAACTGCTTGCTCTGTATCGTGACGTTGCCTTGAAGTCCGGTGAAGGATCCAAGCAACGCAACTCCATTCTCACCGCCAGTGGTTGGCTCGAAGGACTCGACCTCAGACCTGGAGACGAGATTCTGGAGAGCGAAGAAGGCGGCAAAGGCAAGTCTTTGAGTTCGCTGTTGTCGGCATAAATCCGCCCGCTTAGCTGCAATCCTGTAAAATCTTGTAGAACCTATTTGAGAGTAGGCATGAGTTCGTTTGGCTCGCAATCGCGATGCATGCTTCATTCGCGTGGAGACGCGCGAGCGCTGCTAACGACCTCTTCGAATGCCACGTCTTCAAGCTGGAAACAAGAGAAACTATCATGTGAGGACATACCGATGACGACGCCTTACGAAGAAGTCACCATCTTGAAACAAGGTGACAGCGCCCCTGCCTTTAAGCTTTCAGCGCACCCTCAAGGGACGGTATCACTTTCTGATTTCCATGGTTCGAAGAACGTTATTCTGGCCTTCTATCCGAAAGACGATACTCCCGGATGCACTAAAGAGATGTGTGGATTTTCCGACAATCTCGGGCAGTTTGCCGACCTAAATACAGTCGTGCTGGGCATCTCGTGTGATTCGACCGAAAGTCATACCAAGTTCGCTTCCAAGTATGGCATCAACATAACGTTGTTATCTGACTCTACCAAAGAGGTCGGCCGGAGTTTCGGTGCCGTACGAGGCGATCGCAATATGTCCGACCGAATTCTGTTCGTTATTGATAAGAACGGCGTGATTCAACACGTAATAGAAGGGATGCCAAATCTTGAAGAACTGGCGGAGAAAGTAAAAGCGCTTCCCTGAGGAATGCAGTCAGGCAATGCCACCAAGGTTCGAGCCTGCACCGGATTTGGTGATCAACTCACCACTTCAGTTCGAACCATGGAGTCTTGTGATTGAAGACTTTTCCAGCCAGATCCATCCCCGTATACTGCGCTCGGCGCAGGCACATTTCATAATTCGGAATCTTGCCCAAACGTTTATAAGCGAAGGCAAGAAGAAGGTTATCGTAACGGGGATGAGCGTATTCGATTGCCGCCAGATAGTCACAACGAGCCTGTTGTTGGTCGCCCATTTTCTCGAACAAGGCGGCACGTATGATTCGATTGTCGGCAGAATCGCCACCGGCGTGTTTCATGATTTCGTTTTGGCACCGAAGTGCTTCAGCGTAGGAGTTCAATCTGCAGTAAACGCGACCGAGACTGTAGCTGACATCAACGTCTCCCGGCCAGTTCTTGGCCGCCCGTTCTAGGATTTCCAGGGCCAGGCTGAATTTCCCTTGATCTTCATAGCACTGACTCTGGAGCAGCATCGTCGAAAGTTTTGGAGTCCACCCCGCTCCTGCTTCCTGAAGGCTTTTCAGTGCTTCGTCGATCCTGCCTACGCCTCTGAGCGCTTCGGCGCGCGCCTCCTTGAATCTCGGATCGTTGTTACTCTCGCTGACATTGGTGTCCAAAATCTGGAGGGCTTCGCCAAAAAGTCCGCGGCGGTTAAACGAATCAGCGAAGCGAATAGCGATCACCTCTTTGTCTGTGGTTGTCGCTATAAAGCCGGAGCGGTCCGCAAAATCTCCGCTGTCCTGTAGGCCGATGGATTGATAGACACTGGGACGAGCAGTGAGCTCGAGGATTACAAATACCGGCAAGACCATGATTCCCGAGCAAATCAAGAATTTGATTCCAACTCGCGAGAAGCCGATTAAACCGCCTCTCAAGAACAGCACTCCGCCGACAATCGCTACGAGCGCTTCGCATGCGCAAAGAACCTGAATTACCAGGGGTTGGATGACAGCGCTGGCAGACAGATCCACTTGCGGGTTATATCTGGCCAGAGCGGCGAGAAACGTGGCAGCAAGGAATACGTATTGCAGACAGATCCACCAGTCACGTTCAAACGCTCTACCTTCCAGCGATCGCACTGAACCGATCGTTCGATAGACATAAATCAATGCACCAATTATGGAGAAGGCCAGATAGGGATACAGGTAGACGGAGGAAGAAAGGTCCCTCATGATAAACGGCGGACAAGCAATAGCGATCAGAGCAAGAGCGTTGATCGACATAATCTGTGCATAGGATCTCAGCGGCTTCTTCACCGATCGTTCTTGCCGTTTGTGCTTTCCATCTATGGCAGCTCTCAGTGCAGCCGAGACCTCTGAAATCGATTGAAAGCGGTCGGTAGGATCTTTCGCCAGGCATTCGAAAATAATATCTTCGAGACTGTCTGTCAGTTTGTCTTTCGCCAGTTTGTCCGCGAAAAGAGCGGGCTCTTCATTGATGTGCTTCACCACCACTTGAATCGGATTGGTAGCAGTGAAGGGAGGAGTTCCCGTCAGACATTCATACATGAGGCAGCCGAGCGAATAGATGTCCGAGCGTTCGTCGAGCTTCAGTCCCAGGCAGTGCTCAGGGCTCATGTAGTGTGGACTGCCGAAAACTGCTTGTGTCTCGGTCAGATCGTACGTCTCGCGCCTTATGGCGGCGGATGGCATGATCTTGGCAATGCCGAAATCAACGACACGGGCACGATCGCGATTTTCATTGTCCGAGCCGATAATCACATTCGTAGGTTTTAGATCTCTATGAACCACTCCCAGCCCGTGCGCGTATTCGAGCACGGAGCAAATCTGCAGAAAAATTCCTGTCGCCCGCGCCGAAGGCAGCTTGCCATGCTCTTCGATGAGCTGGGAGAGGTTTGGCCCCTCCACCAGGTCCATCACCAAATACGGTGCGCCCTCAGGTGTTTTGTCGTGACCGTATATGGTGCCAAGATTAGGATGGGACAACATCTCCAGTGTAGAGGTTTCACTCTCGAATCGTTTGAGTGCCATCGGATCTTCTGATAGTTCCGATTTCAGGACTTTAATCGCGACATCATTTCCGCTCTCTAGATCCTTGACGTGATAGACCTCGCCCATGCCACCTTTTCCCAGCAGTCGAACGATCTGAAAGCGTTCTGGAAATGAGGGCAGCTTAGCGACATCTGACTCGGCCGCTGTCGAATTCGCTGATGGTAAGTCAGTTACTCGTATTGAGGCCGTCGACGAATCACTGCTTTCGATCGACATCGAATCTTGGACTTCGCTGTCACGCTGACGCAGAGTCGGTTCCTTTAAACTGTTTGTGACGGGATTGAATTCTGGCACGACCTGTCCTCCAACCTCATTATGGCATTATGCAGTCGAAGTTTCTGAACGACCCATGTGTTGCTGTGGCTGCGGATTGGTGTCTCTGACGGGTTAGAGGTTATCGAACGGATCGAGCTTCTTTTGGGGGAACTTTGCGCCAATTCGGCAATTGGGAAGCAGTCTTTTTATGGCGAGCGCATCAGCTTTCTTGATCCCTCTCAGCTCGAGCTGATTCAGCAATTGCAGACGTTTGAACTCCTCCGGCTTGTAGGCGAGATGCTGCTCGCATTCTACGTAGAGCATGCGGATGGATGATGATCTGAGGTTGTTGAAGGCACCACTCTCGATTGGGCAGTACTTGAGATCCAGTTGGTCTATCGGGAGCCGTGCCAGTTCTTTGCTCAAAGCAGATGTTATAGTCATGCCGGAGAAACCCAGCCGACGCAGGTCTTTCAGTTTGAGAAGCGAATGAAGCTGATTGGGAGTCAACTGAATTTTCTCCAGGGTGAAGTACTCCAGATCGGGAATTTTAGCGACATAACGGCACACATCACCGTTTAGCTTGCTACCGGATAGGGTTAACTTCGAAAGTTTTTTTCCGGACAGAACGGCGAGATCTTCATTGTTTAGCTCGTTGCAGGAAGTTATCTCCAGACTCTTGAGCGTATCTATTTGGGCCAGAACTTTCAATGCATCAGCATCAGTGGCAGTGTGTCCGAGGGCAAGAGACGTTATCTTTAGTTTTGCCAGATGTCTCAAACCTGCTGCTGTAAAGGAAGTGCTCTTTCTTAGCTCCCACCGAGGAACCCAACTGTAGCGCTTGCTTCCTGCCTCCAGGTCTTCGTCGTCGGTGAGAAGGTTTCCCTCCACCCTATCATGGTTATCTTCTCTATATAGGGTCAGAGTCGATCCTTTGGACCTGGTGTCCAAATCTTCCTCTGAAGGGATCGGCCTTTGAGGCTCAGCCTCCAAAGGCTCCTTGCTCAAAATGGGTACCGTTTCGCTTTGGGTATTCGAATGCTGCTTGAAAACTGCAAAACCGATGCTAACAATGACAATAGATCCGAAAGCAAGTAGGAGTCCGAACGAGCCTTTTGTTTTTTGTCTGACTGCTCTTGAAGCAAGCTCCTCACCTGCGTTCGCGAGATTAGGAGGTGGCTCGATTTTAGACAGTGCGGTTCTCACTTCGCTCATCGAGTTGAAGCGATCTTCTCGATTCTTCGCCATGCACCGAGACACGATACGCTCCAATTCCTCGACGAGTGGTTGCGGTAAGCCGGTGCACGAATCGCTCAATTTCGGGACTGGTTCATTTAGATGCATCAGCATTGTCTCCAGTCCGGTGTCTCTGATAAAAGGCAATCGTCCGGTGAAAAGTTCGAACATCAAGACACCAAAGCTGTAAACGTCTGACCGCACGTCGGCCTGTTCGCCCCGAACCATCTCTGGTGGCATGTAAGTTGGAGTTCCGATCGCCACACCTTTCTGTGTCATTGATTGTTCTGCAGTCTGAGTCAGTTTCGCTATGCCGAAGTCGATCAGTTTTACCTGCAGCCGGCCTTGGTCCGTGTGGACGAGCATGACGTTAGACGGTTTGATATCTCGATGCAGGATATCTCTGTTATGAGCGTTCTCTAGCCCTGCGCAAACTTGATCCAAAATTGAAAGTGTCTCTTCGAGCCTGAGCGGGTAGTGATCTCGCAGATAGCCGGCAAGGCTGAAGCCATCCAGATAGCTCATGATGAAAAACAGTCTTCCGTCCGGGCTGCGACCAAAGTCGTGCACGTCCAGAATGTTTGCGTGCTTCAGCCTTCCAAGCACCTGAGCTTCCCGCTGAAACCGCGCAATTGCCTCGCCGGTGGCGTCTGATGAGAGAAACTTGATAGCGACGTCACGCATTAAGGTCAAGTCATGGCATTTGAAAACTTCTCCCATGCCACCCTGACCGATTTTCGCGTCAATTCGATAGCGATCAGCAAGTACAGTTGGATGGGAGTTTGTCATTTTTGCCAGGTCAGCCTCAACTGGCGCATCGAGAGTTCGGTCAGGCAGAACGCTGAACTTCGAATCATAAGTAGGCTAGAACTCTATTCCCAGAAAGCAGACCCGCTTCACGGAGAAAGCAGTTAACAGATTATGTGGAGCAAGTTCGTACCGGGACGTCTGTGAGCAACTTTCCCCAGCAGTGACTAACGCTGTATTCCGGAATTCGAGACCTTGTTACGTATCGCGTATCGTCGACTTTCGGTTCACCTCTGCGATTGTTGGCGGCTCATGGCATGGAATCTCTGCCTGAGAGGAAATCGAGCCGCGGTGCAATGTACGACTGCCCAAAATAGAGGTTTGGCGGCGGACATAGGATAGCGATGATGGATGGCGGTCACCTTCCTGCCATACTTGTAGAGACGTGATCTTCTACTCAACTGGATGGCGGAGTCCGTTCCATAGATGAGAGAGTCTGCTCGACTGGCTATGAGGTTATTGTGCGAAGCGGAATATTACGCCGCCGAGCGGAGGCAGTTTGACAGTGAACGAGTAGGGATGACCATGGTGCTCGACATCCTCAGTGGTGCGCTGACCGCAATTGCCAATGCCGCTGCCACCGTATTCGACGGCATCGCTGTTGAGAACCTCTTGCCAGGTTCCCGCCCATGGTACACCGACTCTGTAGTCGAATCTCGGTATGGGGGTGAAGTTGAGGCAAACGACTGTGATTGCGTTGCCTTCCGGACTCTTTCGCAAATAGCAGAGAATGCTTTGTTCGTGGTCGTTGCAGTCTATCCAGGAGAATCCTTCCGGCTCACAGTCCAGAGCATGAAGTTCACTGTTTTCAACGTATAGATGATTCAGATCTTTGACCAGATTCTGTAATCCGCTGTGAATGGGATACTCCAGCAGATGCCAATCGAGGCTCTCATTGAATTTCCACTCGATCCATTGGCCAAATTCGCTACCCATAAAGAGTAACTTCTTGCCCGGCAAAGTGAACTGATAGGTGTACAGTAGTCTGGCGTTAGCGAATTTCTGCCAGTCGTCTCCAGGCATTTTCGAGACTACAGCGCCCTTTCCATGGACCACTTCATCATGCGAGATGGGCAGAACAAAGTTTTCACTGAACTGATAGAGTCCTCTGAATGTCAGATTGTTGTGGTGGTACTGGCGGTGCACAGGGTCTCTGTTGAAGTACTTCAGAGTGTCGTTCATCCAACCCATATCCCACTTCAGTCCGAAGCCCAGTCCGCCAAGGTATGTGGGGCGAGTGATCAAAGGCCAGGAGGTGGATTCCTCAGCAATCATCATTGCATAGGGATAATTTTTGTAGATGATCTCGTTGAGCTGTCGAAGGAAGTTAATCGCATCCAGATTTTCTCTTCCGCCGTACTCATTGGCTATCCACTCGCCATCTTTTCTGGCGTAGTCGAGATAGAGCATAGAGGCTACGGCGTCGACCCGCAAACCGTCGACATGATATTTTTCGAACCAGAATACGGCGTTGGATATGAGGAAGTTTCGGACTTCGTTTCTTCCATAATTGAAGATGTAAGTGCCCCACTCCTTATGCTCTTTTTTGCGGGAATCGGCGTGCTCGTACAAGTGCGTTCCATCGAATATTCCCAGACCATGACCGTCTTTAGAGAAATGTCCTGGCACCCAGTCCAGTATCACGCCGATACCTGCCTGGTGGCATTCATCGACCAAGTGCATGAGATCGGAGGGCTCGCCGAAACGGCTGGAGGCTGCGAAATAACCGGTCGGTTGATAGCCCCACGAGGCATCCAGTGGGTGTTCATTCAAGGGCAGCACTTCAATGTGCGTAAAGCCCATTGACTTCACATACGGTACCAGTTGTGCCGCCAGTTCCTTGTAGGTCATCCAGCGATTGTTATCGGAAGGCACGCGCATCCAGGAGCCTAGATGAACTTCGTAGATCGAGATCGGGCTTGAATTGGAATTGCTCTTTTCCCTTTTCTCGATCCAGGAATCGTCCTTCCACTTATAGTCCAGGTTCTTAACTATCGAGGCCGTTTTCGGTCGTTGTTCTGAAAAGAATCCGACCGGGTCAGTTTTTTCTTCGACATATCCGAAGTTGGAGTTTTCAACTTTGTATTTATAGAGCGTGCCTTCTGCAAGACCCTCGATAAAGGTTGTCCAGACTCCGGAGGAACCCATGGCGGTCATTTTGTTCTTCTGGGCATCCCACTGGTTGAAGTCGCCAATAACCGAAACGCTCGTGGCGTTTGGCGCCCAGACTGCAAAATGTGTTCCCTTTGCGCCTTTCTGGGTGAGGACGTGCGCACCGAGTTTTTCATAAAGCTGAAGAAAGTTTCCTTCAGCAAATAAATGCAGATCGTATTCGGTGATAAATGATTCACGGGTGTTGTTTCGGTTAGTCACGATTCAGTCCTCAAGCTGCTGCCGCTCGTGCGGGTCGCGCCGGTCTTCCTTGCTGGTTCGACAAAGTCGAGGATACCTTTTTCTCAGCCGATGAACGCAAGTTGTTAAAGCACTTTGAGAGCTAATTCGCCGAAACAACCGTGATTTGGCAATATTGTGATCATCTGGTGATGATTTTTGCACTTGCGTGTGGCTTGCGGCAGGCTAGCGGCGGGTTCAGTATGTATACCTTGAAAACATGCGGCTGCGAACATGGTTGAAGTTCCGGTTGTAACGTGTGTCGGTATAGTTGACGAAGTTTTGACTTACATAGAGCTTTTTGCCCTGCAGTTCGGCTTTTCTCATTGTTTGCCGGACCCGAAGTTGGGAAACAAGGTAAAATCTTCGTCAGTAAGGTTTTATTGGCTTATCACTATATGAATTGCGCACCCCGCCGGATCTCAAAAGTTCCTAGACATCGTCATTGCCTGGCGTTAATCGCTACGCTTCTTTGGGTTTTCTCTGCTAGTTCCTCTGAGGCAGCAACGAAAGACGAGAGCTGGTCAAGTTTGCTCCAGGAAGGAAACAAAGCTCTAGCCGCTCAGCATCCGGCGCAAGCGGAAAAACTCTTTCGACAGGCCGCGGAAGCGGCAAAGCGCCAGAAAGACCCTGATTCGGTCGATTCCTGTCTGTTGAAGTGTGCTTCAGCGCTGGCATTGCTTGACCGGGTAGAGGAAGCCAGAGCAACAGCTCGCCAGGTCCTGACCAAACTGACTCGCGGAAATGGTGCTCAGTCGACTAAGGTTGTCCCGGTTTTGATGACTCTTGGTTCGATCGAAGAGTCTGCTGGCAACCATTCTGTCGCCATGGACTATTACAATCGAGCGCTGAAGATATCCGAGAAAAGTTACGGACCCTACAGTCCGGTTGCTGCCGGAGCACTCCAGGGGCTTGGACGAGTCTATGGCAAAACCGGGAGGAAGGAGGAGGCTAAGACTCACCTCAAGAGGGCAATCACTATCCTTTCTAAAGATCCCAATGGTGACGCGGTAGACCAGCTCAAGGGAGCTGTCAATGATTACGGTGATTTGTTCAAAGGTACGGACAACTCGAACCGAGACCTGATTCAGGACTTCGATCGGGATGTTTTAAAGGATCCCGACGACGACAGCGGAACCACCGACAGCAAGTCAAGTACCTCTGATTCCTGGGACGATACTGGTTCGTCTCGCATACAGCCGCCCACTCAAAAGCAACAAGAACAACAGACGTCATCTCAATGGCAGAAGCAAAGTCGTTTTCAGCTCAAGGCACAACGAAGCGAGGCTACTGACGAGAACCAACAGGTACAGCTTCGCGGCTTTCGCGCGCCGGCTTCAGATACTACGCTGGCCCCTGCCTACAAAATAGTCAATGACACCATCTTTTCGCAGAACCACTACGGTATGGGAGAAGAGCAATACAAACGGAAAATTGCCACTGACCTCGATGCGCTTGGACCTCACCATCCATCGGTCGGAAATGACCTCAACTCTTTAGCTCAACTCTACATCTCACAAAAAAAATTCACCCTTGCAGAACCACTGCTGGTTCGTGCTCTCGCTGTATACAACCAGGCTTACGGCCCCGGCAATCTGCTGACGATCAATACAAATGCTGCTCTGGCATCGGTGGAGTTCGAGTTAGGAAATCTCGACAAAGCCAAAGAGCTCTACGGAAACGCACTCAATCAGGCGAATACGTCGCTCGGTCCTAACAGTCTGGAGACGGCGAGAATTCTCAACGGTCTTGCCTACCTCTACTACCAGAAAGGACAGCTCGAAGAGTCGCGAACTTTCTACCAATGGGCTGTCGCCAGCACTCAGCAAGCAGTAGGAGAGGACGATCCCTTGCTTGCAGCTTGCTTGAAAGACTATGCACAAGTTCTCCGCAGCCTGGGTCGATCTGACGAGGCATCACAGATGGAGCTGCGTGCAGGCAAGATCAGTGAGAACTGATTAACTCTCAACTTCCTGCTGGCAACGTGATTTCGCATTTTTCCGTCCGACTATTTGCCTATCGGATTGACTTTGGATTGATTGAGCAGCTCCTCGCTGCCTTCCTTGGCAACCTGGTCGCCTTCCTGGATATTTCCGAAAATCTCGACCATGTTTTCCATGATTTCTCCCTTTCGGACATTGACCCATTCGATCCTGTCATTTTTCACTTTGCAGACGAAGGTACTCAAAGGGGTCGATACCACCGATGATACTGGGACGAAAAGGCTCTCTTCACGCCGGCGCGATGGCCAGTAGATCTTGCAGAACATGCCCGGCAGGACGCGGAAATCCGGGTTGAGATAGTTTAGCTCGACAGGCATGGTTCGTGTGTCCCGGTCCAGGTTGTTGCTGATTCTGGCTATGGTGCCTTTGAACTTCTCGCTCGGAAAAGAAGAGACGGTAAACACAACTTCAGCGCCCATCTCTACGCCGGCCACCAGGTTTTCCGGTACGGGGGCGATGATGCGCAAAAGATCCAATTGTTTCAGCCGGCATATGGGCGGATAGGCGCCCGTGCCGTCAGGACCGACGAAACTGCCTACATGCATCTTTCGCTCTGTGATGTAGCCGTCAAACGGTGCCACCAGGTCGAGATAAGATGCAAAGTCAGCGAAGCTCTCGAACGCTCTAATCTTGGCGTCCACAACCTGCTTCTTGGCCGCTACCTCGTGATCCTTGGCGTTCGCCCGCTTCATGGCTGCGTTGACTGCCTGCCGATCGGCTTCAACAGTCTGAGACCACTGAACGACATCATTGTCGGCAACAACACCTGGTACGAGCGAAGCAGTGAAGACGCGCTGATAGGTAGACTGGTCGGCAAGCAAAGTGGCTTTGCGTTTATTTAAATCGGCTTCGATATCCTGCAGCCGCGATCGTTCCGATGCCAGATCGGCTTTTGCGGCAGCGACGTCTGCGACCGACTGCTCACGTTTTGCCAGGTATTCCGGCGCGTACATGCGCACGAGGACCTGTCCTTTCTTTACGATCGAACCTCGGTCCACTTCGATCTTCTCGACGAATCCTGGCACCTTGGGATAGATGAGCACATCCTGGTAGGCGGCGATTTCGCCTGGAAGCTGGTCCTGACGGAAAAGTACTTTCTTCGTCACAGGCACGACACTAACTGTCACCGCTGGAGCCGGTTGACTTTCTCTATCGATTAACGGCTTGCTGTGCTCTTTCCACATGAAATAGAAAGCCACTCCCGCCAGACCGACCACGATAGCCGCGAACAAGAGATTCCGTTTGGTGAAGATCTCGCCGACGTGCGTTTCCGCATGCGGTTGTGGCTCTTCAAGTGGTTCGCGTTCATTATCCATCTTGCTATAGACCTTGATCCTCAGGATGTAGGGATTTGAACTTCAGCGGCGCTTTGGCCTGAATAATCATGTAAACCAGAGGCAGAATCGTCAGAACTGACAGAGTGGACATGCTCAGACCGCCAATCACTGCGCGTCCCAGAGGTGCGCTTTGACCAGTCGAAATTGCCATTGGTATCATACCTGCCACCATGGCAATAGATGTCATAAGAATCGGCCGCATCCTGCTAAGCGCTCCATGAATTGCAGCATCTTTCGCGGGCATGCCACCCTGGCGGGTTTCCTCGGCAAAAACGACGAGCAATAGCGCGTTGGCAATTCCCACCCCGATGGACATGATCGCACCCATGAAGGACTGAACGTTAAGCGTAGTGCCGGTGACCGTCAGCATCGTCAAGACACCAAGGAGAATGGCAGGACTGGTTGACATGACAACCAGAACCACTCTGGCTGCCTGGAAATACGCGAGCAACATGAGCGTGATCACGACAACCGCCAGCAAAAGACCGGTGAGCAGATGGAAGAAAGTATCCTCAAGAAGCGGGACCTGGCCCACGACATCGACGAAGACACCTTCCGGCGGTTTGCCGGCTCTGCGCACGGCTTCCTTCACTTCTCTTCCCACTTCACCCAGGTCAGTGCCGGATAGATTGGAGGTAAGAGATACCATGCGCATCATATTGTAGCGATCGAACTCACCGTTGGTGACGCCATACTCGACCTTTGCCACATCCTGAATGAGCGGATGCTGCCGCCTATCCCCGCGACTGTCGGGATAATGGCGGTCTGTGTCACGGTCTTCGAGCTGGCTATCGAATTCCGGCATCTCGATTGTGCGAGTGCTCCTCATGGCAGGGAATTTTTCGATGTCTTCCTTAGATGTAATCTGATCTTGTGGAACCTGCACCTGCACCTGGTAAGAGAAGCCACTCTGGGCGTCTCTCCAGAGACTGAGGTTAACAAAGCGGCTCGAGAAGAAAGCCGGTTGAAGCGACATGCCGATATCTTTGGCGGTGACGCCGAACTGTCCGGCGAGCTCTCTATCAATGTTTATCTCGCAACTCGGATAGTCGAGTGGTTGTCCCCACTGCAAGTCTCGTAGTTTGTCGATCTTTTTCAGCTCGGTCAAGATTTTGCTGGCAAAGAGCTTGTCTGCGACCAGGTCATGTCCGGTTACCTGCACGGCGATAGGAGTGGGAGAGCCGAGGTTCATAATCTGACTGACCAGGTCGCCCGGTTCGAACGAGTACAGAGTGTCAGGGACTGCCGCAGTCAGCCGTTTTCTCAGCTTGTCTTTGAACCCGGCCATATCGACTTTCGCATCTTCCTTGAGTTGCACGTCAAGTACCGCCTGGTGCGGGCCGCTTGTCCATAGAAAGGCGGAGCTGATGGGGAACATGGGTGGCTGCTGCCCGGCGTAACCAAGTGTCTTCTCGACGTTTTCCGGTCCTACCTCTGTCTTGATCTCTTCTATCGTTTTGAGCACTCTTTGCTCCAGTGCTTCCACACGCATGCCGGTGGGCGCGGTTATCCTCATGCGGAACTGCTTGCTGCCAACATCTGGGAACATCTGTTTGCCGATGGTGTTGTATATGTAGACCACGGCTCCGATCGACACAATCAGATAAACCGGAACTATGATGAAACGCAGTGGCGTTAGCGCACTGAGAAGCGCTTGCAAACCTTCCTTGAGTGTGTCGACGAAGTCCTTCTTCGGCTCCTTGTGCTCCTTCTTCAGTACCCAGACAGCCATGATCGGTACTAGCGTCGAGGCAAGGGTAGTGGAGGCGATCATGGCGAATCCCACCGCCAGCGACAAGGGGATGAACAACTCTCTTGTAATGCCGACCATAAAGAAGGACGGAATAAACACTGCCACCACCGATAGCATCGCCAGCAGTCGTGGCACCATTGTCTCCACGCAGGCGTCGAAGACCGCGCGCGCCAGTGCAGCCCCCTCCGCTAGATGGCTATGCATATTCTCGATACAAACGGTAGCCTCGTCCACGAGAATACCGATCGACAGAGCCAAGCCGCTCAAAGTCTGCAAATTGAAGGTTTGCCCGCAGAGCCAGAGCCCGACGATTGCCGAGAGCAAGGAAAGCGGGATGGTTGTGACTACGATCAGCGTGCTCCTGAAATCCTTCAAGAAAATCAGAATCATCACACCTGGCAGAATCGTCCCCAGGAGCCCCTCGTGGAAGACGTTCTCGATCGCTTCGCGCACATACTTGGATTGGTCGAACTCATAACTGATGATTACATCGTCAGGCAAAACCGCCTGCATTCTAGGCATGGCGGCCTGGAGCGCATCTACGACGGAGACGGTGGAAGCATCCGACCGTTTGACCGCCGGAATGTAGACAGTGCGCCGTCCCTGGAACATCGCATAGCCGCAAAGAATATCGGCTGAGTCCTGCACCACTCCGATATCTTTCATGAAGATCTGCGGTCCGTGCCCGGTTCTGATCGGCAAATAATCGAGCTGGTGAATGTCGGGCAGGTCCGAGTTGACAGGCGCAATGCGCAAGTAATCGCCTGTGCGAACGTTGCCGGCCGGCAATACTTTGTTGCCTGATTCCAGCGCTTTGATAATCTCGTCGCCTGAAATGTTGTAGCGACGAAGCTTGTCAGCGTCTACGCTGATGACGATAGAACGGATGTTGCCACCAAACGGCGGTGGTGCCTCGGCACCAGGTACGGTTGCCAGCATGGGACGGATTCGCGTATACGCCAGATCCTCCAGCTCCTTGACTGACTTGGTTTTAGACGATAGAACAAGCTGACCGACAGGCAAACTGCCGGCGTCGAACCTCAATACGAAAGGGTTGTAAGTGCCGTGTGGCATCAAACTGGTGGCACGGTTCGCCATGGCGACAATGCTTGCCATCGCGCTCGCCATGTCCGTTCCCGGTTGGAAGTACACTTTTATCAATGAGAGATTCTGAATCGTGCGCGACTCCATGTGCTCGATGCCAGGCACATAGAGGAAGAAGAGTTCATACGAAGAAGTGATGTAGCCTTCCATCTGCTCCGGCGACATACCGCCGTATCCCTGAATCACATAAATGGCGGGGATCTTCAGGTCAGGAAAGATGTCGCGCTTCATGCTCGTTATGGCCATCACCGCAATCAGCACGATACTCAACACGGCCGCCACCACGGTGATCGGGCGTTTCATTGCTGCTGCGATAATCCACATCCGGGCTAAAGTTCCTCGTTTTTATTGAATTTGAGTCTGCTGACGCGGCGAAGAATCACCCTCAGCGATATCAACCAGCCGGAAGAATGTGGCCAGATCTCCTTGAGCATAACCCAGAGAGAGTATCGATCGCCACACGTCTACTTGTGCTACGGCATTCTCGACCACTGCGTCAGCAAGAACCTTCTCCGCTTCCGCCAATGCCACCACATTTGTCAGACCTACACTGTATCGTTTCAAAACCTTTACTTCTTTGACTCGCGCTGCATCTACGAGCTTCGGAGTCTCCTCTGCAACCTTTCTTGTTTGCTCGAGCAGGATTCGGCTGGAAGCGTCTTTCTTCTCGAGCAAAAGCAACGCTACTTCTAAGTCCGCATGAGCAGCGGATTCGTTGCTTTTGGCCATTTCTTTCTGCGCCTTCAATGGAAAGTATTCCATGAAAGGAAAGCTGTACGTGACGCCGATCATGTAGTCGAATACCTGCGGCAAAAGCCCGCCGGCAACTGGTTTGACGATGTTGACCGGGTCTCCTGAGCCTCTTCCCCACACCGATGCGTTCATCCATAAGTGAGGTCTGTAAGCTTTGTCCAGAACAATCTGTTTTGCACGCCAGCGACGAATCTCAGCGATTTTCAATTGAGCCAGCGGATGCGAATTGAGATCGAGCGGTGCGCCGGTGTTCATTCGTACCGGTCTGTCTACTAGCGGGTCAGAGATTACCTCGATGTCCTGCGCGGCAAGCCCCATATTCTCAGCCAGGTCTATGAGTGCCAGCCGGAAATCTTTCTCCGCATTGATCACCGCGATTTTAGCTCGCGATACATCGTAGTCGAGATCGGCTGCATCCGCTGCCGGACGCAAACCCTCAGCGACTAGGGTTCTGACGCGCAGCTTGGCTGCCTCCATGTATTCGAGCGCTGCTTTTCTCGCCTGGATTATTTGTTTGGTGGCAACAGCATGCAGAAAGGCGTTGGAGGTAGCGAAGGCGACGTCGAGCTTGGTCAAGCTGATATCGGCTCTGGCTGTGCGTGCATCGGCTTCGGCGAATCTGTCGTTTGCTTTGCGCAAACCGTAGTCTACCAGCAGGCAGTTGAGGTTGAGACCTTGCAAGTTGTTCAATACGGGTTTGAACCTTACATGTCCGGTTACTGGTCCCGAGTCTACCGGCACTGTGTCGAATCCGGATACGTTGTTCATGACAACGCTCGAGATTCTGTTGGGTGTAACGCCGGAGATCTGAATATCCGCGTTCAAGTTGGGCAGATACTGGGTTTTGGCAAGGGTAACATTGGCCTTGGCAGCTCGCAGTTTGAAAAACTTTTTTTCGATGGACGGATAGTTGCGCAAAGCGATGTCGACGCTTTCCCGCAGTGTCACCGCTTTTGTCGGTCTGATCGGTTGGAACTGAAGATCAGGAACGACGACTTCACGACCGGCAGCACAGGCTCGATTAAATGAAACGCCCAAGATGAGAACAGTAACGAGTATTACTGAAAGCAAGCATCTGAGGGGTTTCCAGTGGATCATTCGGATTTTGTTGTTTGACATCTCAAGCTTCTTGAGATGCTGCCTTGAAAAGAATCTAGTGCACGTAGTAAAGCTGAAAGTCATCATTCTACTCGACCCTCACTTTCACTAGAAAGAAATTAAAATGTACAAAAGCTCATTAGTTACCCTGAAAACAAGAGACTCTTTCAGGAGGATTGCTAAAATTCAAACTCGTGAGAGGCGCTTGGTGCTATCGTTTCATAGTGGTCCAAACAGGACGGAATAGTTTGTCTCGCCCATTCATTAGACCGATTGTCATTTGCTTAATTCTCGCTTGCACCTGTCAGACAGCCAATGCGGAGGTGCCTGATTTTGCTTCTCCCCTCTATGATTCCGCTGTCTCGGGCGAGAGAACGGATCGCGAGATGGAAAAGAAGAATGCCGAGGAAGAGCGCAAGCGCCAAAAACGGCGGGACGATGAAGAGGAGATGGCCGCCGACGATCTTTCCGATCCGTCGAAGAAGGGAAAACATGGCGACAAAGAGCGCGACCAGTTACGCAACGCCTGGACTTCCGATTTTACCGATACTGATTTCAGCACACCGTCTTATCAAGACCTTCGCGCCACTTCTGAAACCGGAATAGACGGTTCGAAAGAGAACGACAAACGTCGAGATCCGGACAAGCTTCGCCGCGATGACGACAAGGCACCAGTTGTTGCCGACAAGAAGAAGGACGATACCAGTCGCGCCCTCACCGGTGATGACGACGATGACATGGAACATATGATAGGCGCCGACCTGGAAGAGAAGCGCATCTTCAAAGAGCTGACTGCGCCGATTCCAGGTATGCTGCACGATTGGGTACCGTCAGATCCGGATCCGATCTGGAATGGCGGATTTATAAATGAGGCTGACAACGGTTCTCCGGTTCCGTATCGCCTGAATGGACACGTAGATCCGGAGCGAAAATTGCCATGGGAGAAGGATCCCGGTTAGAGTGAACTTCTTCGAGTATTGATGGGCTGTAGAATGCAGGTAACCGACAAACACTAACAATGATCTTTGACAGAATACCGAGAAGTTTCAAACAGAAGTTGGCGATCACGCTGGCTCTCTCCGTTTGCATCCCCGCATTGACTCCGGCAGTTTACGCCGCCGATGTTGTTCCGCTTGTTGGCTGGAGGCGCGATCTCAAAGAAGGAGAGCGCCTTATGAAGACCAAGGAATAC
>CAYTDR010000040.1:0-17727 GCA_964436185.1 uncultured Candidatus Obscuribacterales bacterium
GCGAGGTGAAGCTGGCGTTCTCCACGGACAAACCGGTTGCGTTTGCGTTCCGGTAGCAGGCTGTTGTATCGTGTTCGGATCGGCTGTCACCGGTTGAGTCTGAGTTCCGGCAGCCGGTTGTTGTGGTGAGTTCGGATCGGTTGTGGTTGTCCCCGGTGTTGCAGCTGCCGGTGTCCCACTCGCCGTCGTCGATGGTTGACCAGCTCCCACTGCGCTTGTCGTTGGGTCTGGCGAACCTGCTGGTGCTTGAGGAGTAGTTGTCGAAGTCGTTACGGTTGCTGGAACAACAATCGACGAATTCGGATCCGCTGTTGTTCGATGTTGTGTTTGGCTCGGGTCAATTGTGGATATAGGTTGACCAGTAGTCGTGGTAGTTGGATCTGGTGGCGTCTGCAGGCCGGCTACCGAACCTACACCAGTGGTTGGATCCGGACCCTGGGTTTGAGTTCCAGGAGCGGGCTCTTGAGTCTGTGTACCTGGAGTTTGATTTCCGGAAGTCGGATCCGGTCCCTGGGGAGTTGATGTACTGGAACTGGGCTGACCAGCGGATGGTTGCTGATTGGCGGGAGTTGGATCGTTCTGTGTGCCAGTCGCGGTGCCAGTTTGCGTTTGTCCGGTAGGGGTTGGTTGTTGCGTCGGACCAGCGGGTTGATTTCCAGTTGAGCTCGGATCGGTGTTCGTGCTGGTAACTGGGGCACCAGTTGCGGTGCTCGCTGGAGAATTAGGGTCTACATTGATTACTGTTTGGGTTTGAGTTGTACCCGGAGTTGTTGCTACCGGAGTCGTGGTTACAGTGGTGCTCGGATCGACGGTTGTTCGATGCTGAGTCTGCGTGGGATCTGGTGTTGGGCTTTGCACTCCCGCCTGAACGGCACCAACGGCTGGCTGAGTGGGATCCGTTTGTGTTCCTGGAGTACTTGGAGACGGCTCATTATTGTTTTGAGCGCCAGGAGTTTGGGTACCAGGCTGCGAGTTGGGATCAGTTGTGCTGCCTTGTGTTCCGCCCTGTTGCGTTCCTGTCTGTGTAGTGGGAGCTTGCGGAGCGTTCGGATCTACAGGTCCGGCCGCTGGAATGCCAGTTTGGGTGTTCGCCGGAACAGTTTGTACTATTCCAGGAACTACTTGAGCTACCGTACTATTGGGATCGACCGTTCGTTGCTGAGTTTGAGTGATGACTGGTGCGTTGGGATCAGTGGGAAGCGATTGTGTTGGGGTGTGCGGTTGCGTGCCCGGTACTACAACTGGTGCGTTAGGATCGGTTGACCCTTCAGGATCTCCGTTGCCGGTCTGAGTTCCGGGCTGCGTCGTCGGAGTTTGTGGGCCGTTGGGATCGGTCGACGAGCCTGACGTCGTGGTAACGCCGGTTTGTGAGCTTCCTGACTGGGTTCCGGACGCAGTTCCGGTTTGCGTAGTTGGAACCTGAGGAGTGGCGCTCTGATCTGTTACGTCGGATGACGGAAGACCTGGTTGGGTGTTTGTCGGAACGATCTGCACTACACCAGGAATAATTTGAGTAGTTGGGCTGTTAGGATCAACAGCGGTTCTGAGCTGAGTCAGAATCGTTCCCACTGCATTCGGATCGGAAGTGATCGTCTGTGCTTGCGGCTGTGGATGCGTGCCTTGCACTACAACAACTGGTGCATTCGGATCAGCATTGGTCGGATCGCCATTGTTGGGATCACCATTGTTGGGATCACTGCTTGTAGTACCACTTGTGGGTGAAGTTGGATTAGTATTGGCGCTCGTTGTACCAGTTGAAGTGCCTGGTGTTGAAGGAGAATTCGGATCGGGAGTGACCGTTGGAGTTCCAGGTACGGTCGTTCCGGCATTAGTAGGTAGGCCTGTCGTCGGAACTGGCGTGGAACCTGGATCGACGGTTGATCTGTTCTGAGAGCCAGGTTGAGCCTGAGGACCTGAATTTCCAGTAATGGTGGTCGGATCCGTAGGCAGTTGAACAGCGCCAGTGCTCTGAGTGCCTGGCTCCGATGTAGTCTGATTAGGAATTACTACTGTCGTTGGAAGACCAGTCGTGGGATCGTTGGTAGAAACTGCCGGCGTAGTAGGATCGGTTACCGTCCTGAGTTGAGTCGGATCTGGTGTTGTCGAGATAGGCGACGCTGTGATACTACCCGTAGTTACAGGTGGTACAGGTGTTTGCGGGTCTGGCACTCCTGAGGCAGGTGGATTGGCTGGATCAGGATTATTGCCTGGCTCGGCGGAAACGGTGACTGTCGGATCCGTACCAGTGATAACCGTGGTACTGGTTGTCGAGTTTGGATCTCCAGTTGAAGTTCCAATAGTGCCTGGTCCTGTGACCGTCTGCATTGTCACGATGCCGGTCACCGGATCGACAACTCTTGAAGTGACGGTCACTGGTGCAGTCGAATCACCGGCAACGCGAAGTTCGACATCAGTGCCAACAGTTGATCCTGGTGTCGTGACGAGAGGAGCATTCGGATCAGAAGTGGCACCGACCGTGCCTGCAGGAAGCACACCGGATGGAATTGAAGAATTCGGATTCGGATCTGTTTCGAAGTTGTTCGTATCAACTGTCGACGAGAAGTGGACCAGCGAATCGACATGGTCAGTTTGATCTCGTCCAAGTGCCGGGATGCCGGTGTTTCCGGTTTGTGACTCGCTTCCAGTAGCGGTCGCGACTCCGACAGTAGTGCTGACTGGAATTATAGTGTCGACAGTGCCATCGCCATCGAGATCAGTAGTGTTGTGCGTCTGCCCGGTTAGCGGATCAACGATCAGATGATCTACGGGCACGTTACCGGTTATGGCATCGCCGGAAGCCGCCGGTAAACCGACTCCCTTGTGGCCATCAGGTTGTCCATCGTTATTGCTATCAGCGGCGCCGGCACCACCAGATATGATGTCTGCCAGGATGTGGGCGACTACTTGATCTGTCGCCGCCATGCCGGTGAGGACGACCGCATCTCCGGAATCTCGGACTGCAGTCGTGCCGACTGTAGCGGTATCGCGCCCGGTGACCGTCGAAACACCGCTTAAGGGCAAATCGCCTGTGGAGACTGTTGGTCCTCCTGTCCCAGTGTGATCGTCGTTTCCTCCGCCTGTCGCAGGTCTAGCGACTCCACCGATCTCGGTACCTGTGGTCACTGTCGTCGTTCCAACGGCTTCAGTACCCGCGGTCGTTCTCGTGGTTCCACCACTCTCCGTGCCTGTGGTGACTCTTGTCGTACCGCCGGTCTCTGTCCCTGTGGTGACTCGTCCTGTTCCAACGGTTTCCGTCCCCGTGGTTCCCCCTGTCGTGCCACCGGTATCAGTACCTCTTGAACCAATCGTCGCTCCGCTTGTTTCGGTCCCTGTGCCGACTCTCGTCGTTCCGCCGGATTCCAATTCTGTGTCGACCGGGGTGCCAACATTCTCTGCATCTGTTGCCAGTTCCACCGAGATCGGTATTGTTGCACCGGTGACAACACCCTCATTTCCAAGTTCAGCTTCCGCTGCCGGCGAGCCTGCAGGCACTGTAGTCCTGCTCGCATCAGTGACAGTCGCCGATACTGGAACAGTTGCATCGTCATTTCCCGCTCCAGGTGCGTGGATTGTTTCGGACGGCGCTTGAGTTGATGGCCGAACCGGCTCGCCAGAGCCTTCTAGTTCCTCATGCTCAGAATCTCCCGTTTCACGAGTTCTGGCTTCAGCCTGCTCTCGGAGCACTTCCTGGTATCGTTGTTCAGCTTCTTCGGCTTTCTGTTTCGCCTCTTGTTCGCGCTGTTGTGATTCCTGATATTCCTTCTTGGCTCTATCGGCAGCGTCTCTCGCTTCTTTCGCTGACTTCTCTGCTCGTTCCTTTGATTCAACAGCGGCTTTGTCCGCTCGCTCTTTCGATGCAAGTCTTGCCTTATCTGCCGCTTCTTGCGAAGCTTTCTCTGCTCTTTTACTTGCTTCTGCTGCCAGTCGCTGGGCATTCTGGGTCTCGACTTGAGCACGCTGGTAAGCTTGTTGTGCATCCTGGCGTGCGCGTTCGGCGGTCTCCAGGCGCATGCGATCAGCATTTGCCGTTTCGCGCTGTTGAATCGCATCCCTTTCGGCTTGCCGTCGGTTCGCTGCCTGCTGTTCATCTATGGAGGCATTTCTATTGTAGGTACTTGCGTTGTCCGCGCTGAGTCGATCAGTCAATCTGTCTGCAGACCCTCGTATGGAGTCTCTCACAGCACGTGTGTCGTCAATCTCGGCCCGAGTTTGCAAGGCAGTATCAATTCTCTCATTGAGTAGCCGTTGATCGACAGGGCTTAATGCGCTAAGAAGTTGTGTCCGTTCAGCCGCACTCATGAACGGATTGCGAAGCGCATCGTGCAAACTTGTGGCAGTCCTCGAATCAATTGAACCCTCTCTCTGGAGTTGATCAATGTATTCAGCCGTTCTCCAAAAATTTCGATCCGCTGCGTTGTTCTGGCCGGAAGTTACAGACGAGCCTGAATCGTATCTGTTGAAAGTGACCTGCCGATATTCTTCGAGCCTTCCGCCGGCTTGCAGTTTGGCCACCGCGCTTCGCAGTTGGGTAGAATCAGCGGCGGCGCCACGATTGGCAATCTCTAATACAAGCGCATCTAGCTCGCCCTGACTCAATCCCAGAGAACCCATATTGGTTCGCAGATTGTCGACGAATGTTCTCTCTGACGGATTAAGCCAGTTATACTCGGAGCTCCATGCTCCAGCACGCTCAGTATTCTCAACTCGCGAACCGCCCATGTCGGCATGCACTGCGCCCAATCTATCCAGGGTGGATTGAACCGGATCTCCGGCGCCGATCTCGCTTAACTTATGTACCGTAGCACCGGTGGTGGTGTTCTGCCAACCTTCTGCAGTTCCGAGAAATCGAAACGTCTCAGAGGTGCCATTGGAGAAGTTTACAGTTGCCTGGCGGGTATCAGTATTGAATACGGAAACAGCTCCGTTGTTTCCAATTGAAATAGTTCCGTTGATAACGTTCGGTTGACCGTTTGTGCTTTGTGGTGTTCCGTCCGCGTTGAGAATCTGGATTTGATTGGAGTCTTTCACCTGACGCCAGATCGTGCCATCTCGCATGGTGACATCAACATTGCCGTTTTCGTGCGAGACGACTTGCGATACGTTGCCGCCATTGGCAAACACTCGAGTGACGGTGTCACCTTTGTAGATGACCTTCGAGCTGTCCGGAAGCGTAACTTGAATCGAACCGTCCGCTAATGTCTGAGTACTTCCGGGATTGGCTGCGCCAATTTCAGCGAGATTCCGATAGGCTTGCTTAGTGCTGGAATCTGTCCAGCCGTTGCGGCCAAGTTGCAGGGTCGAAGTATTGCCGTTCCCGAAATTGACTGTAGCTGTTCCATTGGCGGAATTGAACTGAGTGACTGTGCCATTGCTGGTAATACTGAGTGAGCCGGCGGTAGTGACTGGTTTTCCGTCGGTACCGATCTTTACGGTGCCGTTGGCGTTAAGATGTTGGACCTCGTTTGAACCTGGCTGGTATCGAAGGATAGTTCCATCTGCCTTCACAACATCGATGGCGCCGGATGCGTGTTGAACAGTTTCTCGAACATCACCTCTGGGAGCGAAATGGTGTGTTGTCTCAGATTGAGAGATCGTTGTGCTGGATTGATCCGCTCTTCGAATCTCTACTGAGCCGTCGTTATTCCTGAATACCTGCGAGCCAGCCGGCTCCTTGAAAGAAGTATTATTCGGAAGGCGAACCTCCACGGTGCCGTCGCTATTCACTACGATTTCGTTTACGGCACTGTTGGGCGGATAGAAGTTACGTTGAGTTCCATTGACGGTAATCAACGTGCGGGAATGATCTGCTCTGGTTATCTCGACTGTTCCATCGGGATTAACCATCACATTTCCGCTTTCAGGATTCAAGACTCTTCCGTCTTCCAGAGTAATTTGAATCTTCCCATCAGCCGATTGTGTGATGGTCTGGATCTGATTTCCTGGTGGTATGCCTGGTTGCAGTGTCCAGGTCTTAGTGTCTTGATCGTCTAAGACCGGCTCCAGACCGGGAGGTTGGAGAGCTTCCATTCCTCTGCCCAGGGATCTGTCGAACACTGCATCTCTAAGGTCGTATGCATTGTCGCTTTGTCCAACCCGAACCCCCATCGCCTGGAGGTGCACATTCATGGCTTGCTGATTACCGATTACCTGACCAGTTTGGGAGTTGCGCCATACTCCGTTGGTGAGCTGATAATTGGACCGTGAGCCATCTGCGTAGACTGTCAACTGATTGTTGTTTTGCACAGCCACTGTGCCGTCAACTCCAACCTCGAGAGTTCCTCTTGATGTGACTTGATGGTCTGTGGCATCGATCAGCGGGGTTCCATCAGCATTAAAGTGAAGTATGGCTGCGTCATAGGAAGCCTGCCGCAAGATGGTGCCATCTGCTTGAACAACTTCTACCCGACCGTCTTTAAAGGTTGTAGCCTCACGTATCGGACTATCCGGCGGATAGATATGGCGGGTTTGAGAGCCGTTTGCGGCGATTATCGTACTGGAATGATCGGGCCTGTTTATCTCTACTGTTCCTTCTGCCCTGACAGTTCGAGTGACACCATTGGTGCCTGTCCACAGTTGATTGCCTTGTGAGTCTATTTTTACGCTGGCGTAGATTTTGACGTCCGGAGTGAGCGCTGAAGAGAACGTTCCATCGGCGTTCCTGACCAGAAGTGCTTCACCCTGCATTATGCCGTCGATTTCGCCATTCTTATACAAGAATCGGGTTATGTTGCGTTGTGAATCTTCTACCGAAGTGGCGATACCAGAGGCATTTCTTTCTACTCGATAGAGCAAATTCCAATTGCTGTCTTTTCTTGTCTCCGACTCAGAACCGTCCGAATTGACGGTCACACTGGCGCGGTCAGCCTTGTTCCAGAGATAGGCGTTGCCATTATATGTTTGAACGGTATCGAATTTCCTGGTCTCGACCCTTCCATCGGGCAGGTGGTTTAGCTGTGTCCAGGTGCCGTCAGGGTTCTTCGAAACCTGCATCTGGGCAATGACTTCGCCACCTGGTCTATCTGTGACCGTACGAGTGAAACCAGTAAGAATATTGCCATCGTAGGTGTACTCGATGTTGACGTTTCCGTCGGCGCTGTGCGACCTGAGTAGTTTTCCATTGCTATCGGAGACGATGGTGGCACCGCTTTCAGCGTAGCGTTCTGTCGTGCCGTCACTTAGTTTGACTATCGGTTTACCGGTGGCTGCATCGACGGTGATATCAGTGACGCTTTTGCCGGTTGAATCCGTAGAGTTTCGATCTAGAAGTCGTCCATCGGGTGTTTGAAGGCGGCTGATTTGTCCGTTGGCGTCAGCGGTTAACACCATTCCATTAGCATTGTACGTAATAACTTCTTGTGCACCACCTGTGGTTCGCTCGATTCTTGGCTGGCCGTCTCGTCCAAGAGTTATTGCAGAAACGCCGTCTTTTCCAACGGTGTAGGTGACTGCCTTCCCGTCTTTATCTTTCATGCTGACCGAGCTGGGAGTCGTAGCAGTCGGGGATGCATAAGTGTATTCAGCTGTTCTGCCGGATGCATCTGTTGTAGAGGTGGTTTGGTTTCCCTTGTTGACTATCTGCTTCGCGCCACTGCCGGCAAAGACAGTTTCTGTCGAGCCATTTTCCAGAAGTCTGGTGGTTCTACCGTCTGTGTCCTTGAACTCGTAGCGACCGTTGGCAGTGGAAACCGATCCCTGCCATGGCTCACTGCCAGGTTGAGTGACGTTTGTCCAGTTGTATACGTTTTCTCCAACCGGTTGCTCGCTTCTAACCCAGATGCCGTCCTTGTTTGCTACTCTCGAAGGTACAGTCTCATTGCCTACATAGGTGAAGGTATAGTCCTGACCCGTTGTATCCATCAAACGGGTCATTCTGTTTTGCGAATCGAAGATTCGTTCGCTCCGGTCCTTACCGATTTCTTTTCGAGTGCCGGCCCTCCCATCGATGACTTCTATGAGCTGCGATTGGGGACCGTTGGGATCGTGCCTGATCACCAGCTTTGATGCGTCAGTGGGAGCTGTTCCGAAGGAGATATCCGAGATCCTGGTGGTTACGAGCTGTCCGGAAGCGTCTCGGCGCGTCATGGTCACCGTCGGCGGTTCCGTGGAGACATCCTTGTTGACCTGGAAATCGTGTGATCCAGTGACTCTTGTAAGCATGTTCGGATGAGTCGGATCGTTATACTCATAACGCAGCTCATTTCCAAGCGAGTCCTTGGTGTAGAGAATGTTATGCGAAGTCTTATCGGATCTGACCTCGGCTCCGTTGCTGAATCGTTTTATCTCTAAGTTGCCCTGTACATAAGTGATGCTCTTGTCTGCACCAATAGCGGAGCCATCGCCTGTGGTTTGCGGGGTGATTCGATCTGCCACGGCGACTGACGATTGGAAGAAAGGAACATTGCCCGCCGGAGTATAGCCCGGGGTGACAACGGAGAAACCGTCGGAGCCCTGGACTCTTATCAGTCCGCTTGCAACAGTGGTGTCGGCGTATTCGCGGATGGTGCCGTCCGCGAACATTTCGACTCGTCTCTGGTTACCTTCGCTATCGGTTGGGACATTGAATGACAGGAACTTTTCGCCCCAACCACCGAGCGTGAGGTTTGAACCTCGGATAACACCATTGGCGGGAAGCGGCTGGTTTTCTGGGGCCTGGTAAGAACTGTCGACCACCGTAAGACCGGTCGAGCTGTCAATGCGTACCAACTGTCCCTGAGCGTTATAACTTAGATTGAATTCGCGATTCTGCTGGTCAATATAGCGAGTGACCTGACCACTGGAGTTGGTGATGACTTTAGTTCCATCCAGCCGTTCAAGCCGAGTGGTTCCATCGACCTGGCTGATCGTCCTTCCGCTGGTAAGCATGTCGGTCCAAATGACGTCGCCAGTCTTGGAATCGATTTCGACATGAGTAAAAGAGTCCTGCGACCGACTACCATCTCCGTTCTGCTCCGGCACGAACGATTGTCGCTCATCATCATATACCCAGTATGTGTCGCCTGCGGTAAAGGCAGCGACCCTCTTTTTGCCTTGATCGTCAGTTTCGTACTCAATTGTGGTGGAGATGCCATTCGCATCAGTTCTCCAACTGACGTCTCCGTCTGCATCTCGGTAGACTTCTCCTCTCTCTCCACGGCTTCCAAATTGCTGATACGATTCACCGGTAGTATAAAGATAGGTCGTCTCTTTTATGACCGGTTTGTTGTCTACCAGCCGAACATCACCGTTGGGTCCTTCTGTCTCGTAGGAACGCTTGATCAAGGTACCGTCGTTTGAATCGATAGCCACCTCGCCCATCCAGCGAGTACCAGGAATGGGGACACCGTGTTCATCGACTCGATTCCACGCGGCGCTATCGAATGGTTGACCGTCTCCACCTCTGACAAATCTACCATCCGGAGATACCAGTTCTTGCCTGACGCGACTTTGGTTGGCGTCTGTGTCAGTGGTGAGTGTGTAAGCTCTGCCACCATTGATAGTGCCTACTTTTATCTCAATTCTATTGAGCTTTTCGCCGCCGGGATTGGTTATTTCACTGTTGGTTTGTGTAATGACGGTGCCATCAGTCTTCGTAACTGTTCTGACATTGCCGTCCTGGACAATCAAGCTGTTGTTGGAGTCGATTGAGATCCGGTCTGCTATTCTGATTTCGTTTTGACCGTCCGGACGCTGAATTTCCCAGCGCTGTTTATTGTTCTCCATGCCGGTCATCTTCCAGAGACCGCGCTCGTCCTCGAATTCGTTGAGAACGTACTCTCCATTGACTCGGGTGTAATGATACTGAGAAGACAGCTGCCCGTCAGCATTGTAGCGAGCGCGTACACGCCCGCCTGCATCCGTTTCGACTCGCGGGCCATCGCCGGAGTCGTTGACAATTACTCGGCTGCCATCCGGGTTGATTGTGATCTCCTGCCCACTTCCATTTATGAAAGTGAGAGCGCCAGTGGTAGGATTTCGGGTGAGATCCTCGTCTTCCGTGGTGTAAGTCTTGTTAGTTTTTTTGTCCGTTACCTCGAACGATCCATCGTCGTTTTGCCTGACACTGTATTCAATACTACGATTGGACACTAGTGATTGACCATCCTGGCCAAGTGTGGTTTGCGTGCCCATCAAATCTGTGACGACGGCACCACTGCTATATAGGGTCCTCCGCTGGTTCTCGGTATTGTTGACTATTGAGACAGTGCCTGGTTCAGTTGATTCTATCGAGCCATTGAACTGTGTGACTTGGCCGTTTTTATCGGTGAATGCCATTCGACCCGGTCCGAGGCGAGTGTAGACTCCCTCCTTGGTCTCTAAGCTGCTGATGTACGAGCCATTGCCATCCTTGACGCTGGTAAACGTATTCTTATCACCATTCGCGTCGGTAATGAGAGTCGTTTCTGTGTTGTCATCGACTCTGGTTCGCTCGATGGAGCTGCCGTCCGGATTATTTTAAAGACTACGAACAGTCTGACCCGCTTCATTTCTACGCTCTGAAAGGGTCCATCCATCTCTGCCTATAGTAGTTTGAATGCGAGTACTGTCATCAGTGATCGTGAGCCTACCGTTATTGAGCAGGTCAAAGGACCCATTGAAGGTTACGGGCTGTCCATTTTCACTGACGGGGTTGCCCTTATCGTCGACCTGTTGCCACACTCTCGAGTCGGGGCCGCCCTGGCGAACCCAATTTCCATCGAGGGTCTTACCATTGTCATCTACGGCACCGATTACTCTGAGCTGTTTCGTGTATGGTTTTCCATCAGGACCAATGCCCTCGCGCTCCGACAGTTCGCAAATTGAAGTTGATTCTCGATTATTGACCTTAGTGGTTCTATCGCCGTTGCCGTGAAGAGTAATCGTTTGCCCTTTTGCATCAGTGAAAGTGACATCGCCGTTTTCACCGCGTTGACCGGCGGATGCAGCTTCATTCCCGTTGGCGACGAGTAGTCTGCCATCTCTTCTGGTTGTGATGACGATCGGGTCACCGTAGCCTTCGATGGTTCTGGTCTGTGAACCATTATTGGCGTTATAACTAAAGTCACCACGGAAGGTGACGGGCTGGTTGTCGGCGCCTACTTTCGGCTTGCCCTGCTCATCGAATAACGTCCAGTTGTGTGAGTCCGGCCCTCCTTGTCTCACCCAGGTACCAGAGGAATTCTCTACTTTGGCTACGTGAGTCTTATCATCCTTGGTGTCATCTGTACCTCCCGTGTCCGTAACTTGATAAACAGTGCTCGGGGTTCCATTGGCATCAGTGATGGTGACTCTGTCCACCCTTCTATTGGCAATCGACAAATCGGTATTCGTTTGCGTTTGCAGCTCACGGAGCCCTTCTTCATTCAGTTGAGTGGTTTCGATTCGCGAGCCGTCAGGATTTGAATCTACACTATGGACGCGTACGTTGTTGGCATCGAACTCTTGCTCTCGCCGGCTACCATTCCTGGTGAAACTGTCGGTGGTGCGATGATTTGTCGTTGCGTCCGTCTTCGAGATTGTGTAGGCACCAGTCATGCGGTTGTCGAATGTGATGTCGCCCTGGAAGGACTGCTGCGGCTCCTCGCCACCTCTGGTCCACGTGTTAGGATTGCTGGTGTTTCTCGTCCAGGTGCCTTCCATAGGATGCCCATCTGGGAACGCGGCTGAAATGACCTGCCTTCGACCGTCAACCATTCCTTCCTGGATGGGAACTATTGTTCCGTCCTGGTTTCTCACCGAGGTACTGACAGTGCCGTCTGAGTGTATCGTCACTCGATCGGTGGGACTCAAAATCGAATTGCTGGCGAAGGAAAGATCTCCGTTAGGACCGGTCTGCAGTTCGCCCACTAACATCGACGTAGTTATGCCTGCCAGTGGCATTACCGCAGTCAGGGCGGGCATGTCGATTCTATTCGCGCCATATAGCCCAGTACTGAGAGCGGCGGAATGATCCTGAAGCGTCTGTTTGCCCTGGGTGTTAGTGGAGATTGTGAACAGTGGTCCTTTGTCTCCCTTCACTACGCGAGACGAGCTTCCATCGGCCAGCCGTGTGATTTCTTGATTGGCTGATATTTCCTTGAATCCGCTTTCACCGACCAGTTCGAACTTGACGGGCTGGCCGTTGGTATCCGTGGGTGCGTATACTTTGCCGTCTTTGTCGAGAACCTCAGTTACTTGTCCTGCGGAGTCCGCTCTCACCGTAAACTGTCCTGAATTTGCGTTGAGGAAACGACGCTCCGATGAGCCATCTGCATTGAGTGTCACCACCATATTTTCGGTGGTTCGACGCAAGCTGGAATCCGAGGTCAGCTCGAACTGTCCTTCCAGTGCTTTGCCTTGAGCATCGGTAACGCTCGTGACTTTGCCGTCTGCATCTGCCTTGATGGTGAGATTGCCTCTGCCATCGGCTCCGCCATTGAATCGGCGTTCCGTTGAGCCATCATTGAATCGAGTGATCGCACCGTGCTCGGTTGTCTGTTTCAGTGCGTTATCGCCGACCAGCTCAAACTGGCCTGGCATGACATTGTTATTCTGGTCTCGAACTTCGAGCACCTGTCCGCGTGGATTGGTGCTGACCGTGTAAGTTGAGCTGCCGGATTGGAAAGTTCTTTCCGTCGCTCCATCTGCACGATGGACGATCTCTGTGCCATTGACCTTCTGAATCAATCTGCTGTTGTCGCTGCTGAGCGTCAGCTCGCCTTCCAGCGGTCGATTCTGCGCATCGGTTGCGGATGTTATCCGGCCTGAGGCATCCAGATTGATGGTAAGTTGACCGGTATTGGATGCGGTATCACCAAGGAACTGTCTTACTGTTCTGCCGTCGGTGAAGCGAGTAACATCCTGGTTTTCGACGCCGTTTTGCTTCAGTCCATCTTCGCCGACCAGCTCGAACTGACCTTCCACTCGCTTGCCATCGCGGGTCACTTCGGTTACGTGCCTGGCGTCGCCACTTCCTTCTGTGTGAACAGTCAGGGTTTCATTGGGGAATGCCATGTCGCGGACGCTTCGCTCGGGCTGCTCGAACTTGACTTTGCCGGTCGAATCACTGGTGGTGTTGAACGTCTCGCCACTGTTCGTGCGAATGATGGAATCGTAGTTGCCGGTTGACGTATTGAATGTCGTCTCAATGGAGGTGACACCTGCAATCTCCCTCGATCCGCCGTTTTCAGTCTGAAAACGCATATCGACAGGCTGATTGTACTGTGTCGATCTGCCCGTTATTTTTCCCTTGGTGTCTACAAGCTCCTTGGCATGGAAGCCCGTCTCGCGACCGTCAGTGCCACTAGCAATGGTGCCCGTATAATCGTAGGTGATGCCCCTCTCACCGTAGTCTGAAGTAGAGCTGCGGTTCGTAATATCAAAATTGCTCTGGATGGCCGCTTGCTGTCCGCGCAAGACTCCTCCATTACTTTGAGTTTGCTGCCCCAGATGCATCTCAGCGATGCCGGGAGGATTCATGGGGTTGTAACCTTGCGTGGTGGGAGCCGCAAAGCTGACTTCTTGGTTGCTTCTTGGTGCTGCGACGTTTGGAGTGAATACAGGTGCGTCGGTGGCCGGATTGGGAAGGACACTGCCTTCGGTCGTTCTTACCGGAATGGTGGTGAATGTGCCGTTCGGATTTGGATCGGCTGTGTCGGTCGTGTTGCTGGTTGCTAGTTGCTGGTTATATCTCTCCGCTGCTCTTTGCGCTTGCCACAGGTAAGCGTCTCGAACATGATTTCCAATTATCTCGGGTCTGTCTTGTAAGACCGCATCGATGTCATTCCGACTGACGATGCCGCTTTCATCAAGCAACGTAACGTCGCCGTTGGTGAGCAATCGGTTCTGACCGTTCACGGTCACGGCTACCGGCGCACTTCTGTGGATGTAGGGCAGTTGTGCGCCAACGGCCTCCGGACCCTGTTGCAGCAGAGTGTCTATCTCGTTTTGCGTTCGTCCTTTCTGAAGGTGTTGAAGCTCTAGCTGGGTCAGCGGGCGCTGCGATCCGTCGATAGTCACCATCACTGGCTGACCATCTGCTCCTATCACGGGAGACTTCAGTTCGGCCATCTTGTTGGTGAAGACGTCGGTTCGGCCATTGGCAAAGTTATTCTGGAAGACCCGGAACTCTTCAGGGCTGCCAAAGTCCAGGTCATTGAGTTCGCCGTTTCCGTCGCCCAGCAAAACATCGAGCATCTTTGCGTCTGGCTGCAGGCTCGGGGGAAGCCGCGTTATGCTCCATGATTTGACTACGTTGACGTCGGCGAGTGTCTGGTTGGCGAGTGAATTTTCGACCTGAGCGGTATTTTCAGTAGCTCGAGCGGTACGATCTTCCGGTGCATCGGTGCTCGCTCTATCGCCACTGCCATTGCTGGTTTCTTCCTCGCGGCCCCGCACAGTGCCGCCTGGAGTACCGTTAGCTGCGTCCAGCAAAACAGCAGTGACCGGCTCACTCCAAGGTGGGGTCTCTTCGTTTTCTGGTAGTACTTCTGGTGGCATCTCTACCCTGGCATCCCTCAAAATAAGATCAGGATCTTATCTTCTATATACACAGCAGACGCCCTGTCAAAACGATGAAACCGTTGTGGAGTACGGTTTTCAAGCGTTCTTGCTGCCGTGAGGCGCTCGCTACTATGCTGTCGTGGGGTACTAACCAGGGTGCGCAAAAGAAGAGGACGCCAGCATAGGTCCAATCGCCAGTACGGATTGGGTGGGCAACCAAGCCACCTGACCCGACTTGTCAATAGTACTTCTAGTTTATCTATAAGACTGTAAGCCAGGCAACATTTCCCCGCGAATTAATCCGTGGAACGCCCATTCCGTGAGGTGTTTTAGATTAATTCTTGTGGGACGGATATCAGCTGGTCAGGTTCTTGATGTAACTCTTCCAATTCGTGGACAGGTCGTTTTGAGCGAGTTCCTTTGCTGCCGGCGCCGGCAGCTCCATTTTCACCGGACGACCAGGGATGTTGTTCGAGTAGCTTCTTCGCAATGTCTGCATCGCGCCAATCTCATACTCGAGTGCCGGCATCCATGAGTCTCCGACTTTCGATTGCAGTTGAACGATTACAGTAGAGCTTACCTGCAAGGTCATTATGCGGTTGTTTTCGTCCAGCTCCCTCCACAGCGACCATGTCACAGGAGCAGTAATCGGACCCGGCTGAGAATCCTGCGATTGTGGCGCTCCCTGACTTTCAACGGACCTGATCTTCGCTGCTTCTGATGGGGCGGGTTTGTATATATGTTCGTCAATATCGGGAGCTGTGGGCGGCGTTAGGCTTGCTGCTGCTTTCTTTTGGTCTATGAGTCCTGCGGCCTCGAGGAAGATCATCGCTGCTTCTGTGCCTGAGGATTTTTGCATACTGTTCGATGCACTGCCGGAGGTATTCGTCTCCACTCCTTCGAAGGGCTTGCCGCAGGCGGCGCACAAAGTTGCGCCGGCGACTGAAAGGCGTTGACAGTGGGAGCATTTTTTTGAGGCTAGCTGCGAGTCTATGCCGGTCGTCCTCGCTCTCATGGCGGCTTGCGTGGTCATCTGACCGGTTCGCTCGTGATACTGATCGATCTCTTGCCTGCTCGGAATATCAATAGCAACGCCCCTGGTGAGAGCAGCTATTGGAGCGCCTTTCGCGTCTGTCTCGGTAGTGAAATCGTTAATCTCGGCAATCAGTTTCCATAGACTGATGTCCCGAACCGATGGATGTTTCATAGCGATCGATTTCAATGAATCGCCCAACCTGACTACGTATTTGAGTCTGCCGGCCTGACCGACACCCTGGTTTTTCGGTGCGATGGTACCAAGGGATTTTTCGATGTTCTCTTTGCGTTTTTTTGCTGCTTCTACAGCTTCCTGCATAAGCTCCAACTCGATGCTGTTGGGCGCCTGCTGGGTCTGCTTAGCTTGCTCGCTATCCGTGCCTGCCCATTGGCTGCCGAACATCGCCGCCAGTTCTTCTTCAGGTGTGGCGAACTTTTCGCCGGTACCGACACCAGTATCGGTGGCAGCCATTCCTGGCTCGGCAGTACCAGCTAGTAGCGACCCTTTGAACCTTCGCACTTCAGCTGGCGACGGCAACCAGATAACCAGACCTTCGTGGAGGACGGCCTCTTCCTTTCCATTGATGACATGGACCGGGATGACTTCCTTGTTGATTCGGTAGATGAGAGGAGCTGTCCGGATGTCTCTAAGCTGCTTGAGAGACACAGACTGAATCGTGTCGCCTTTCTTGCAAACGTACTTGATTCTCTTCTCGTCTTCCTCTTTGCGTTTCTTCTCTTTGAGTTCTTGTTCCTGCTTTTCTCGCTCCGCTTTCAGGCGGGCTTTGAGAATGAGCGCCAGGGCCCTCTCCTTGGTCATTTCTTCGTTTTCTTCTTCTTCCTCCCACACCTTCTTCGTCTTCTTCTCTTTCTCGTCCCAGTCATTATCCGCGGTGCGAGTCGTCTTGCCGCCTTCCTCGACAGGCCTGTAATCACCTATGGCTCGCCCTGTTGCTGGGTCCAGTAGTTTGCCGGTAGATGGATCGTAGGGAAAGCCGGAGACTGGGTCTATCGGCAATCGGGCGATGTATTCTTGCACGTCCATGCCGGCCGGCACTTGCGCATCACTAGTAATACCAGAGAGGCCCTGAAATGCTTTGATCGCATCACCTGCAATAGCGGCTGTGATACTGTTGGCGGTTGCGTCTATTGGAGGCGCCATACCGCTAAAGTCTCCAAGTACGGTGCCCATATTGACTCCAAAGGCGGTACCGCTCGTACCTCCCAGAACATCACCAATGGCAGTACCAACTATTCTGTCTGGCCGCGGTCCCACGTCGAGGAATGTTGCCAGTGCCGTGCTGTTAGTCAGGAGCGTACGGATTGCTTTGTCTTGAGCCAGATTGGTCCTGGCGATAAAGTCTTGTTGTGCAGACGTAGGACCGTCGAGCCCGCGGGTGACAAGGTCCTGAAGTTGAATCGGTCTTCCGGAGTCAAGCTGGAATTGACGATTCATAATGTTCAACAGTCTGCCGATCTCGATTGCACCGCTGCCCAAACCGGATTCCACTGCCGGATCCATGCCTATCCTGCCCGATTGTAGTTGCTGAACGAGCATCTTGACGCCGGTCTTGCCGACCAGCGCGTCTGCGGCTGATAGCGTGCTCTCCTGAGACTGTCCTCTGAGCGTATTTCGTAGCGTGTCGAGACTGCCCTGATCGAGCTGCCCGAGCGTCACCAGCTTTCCTCCCGATGTATCTAGACCAGCCGTCAGGAACTTCGTCAGCGCATCGGCCCTCTGAGGGTCCAGACCGTTGAGCAGTTGTCGCAATGGCATAGTCTGCAGCTCGACGCTGCCAGGCTCTAGAGTCGACAGTCGGAGGCCAACATCTGCAAGGAAAGAGCGAGTTTGTGCATCGCCGGCAGTCAGTCCGGGTATTCTGACAGCGATGTCTCCCCTCGCGGTGACCGTGTTGAGCTGCCCTTCCACTCGTGTGCCGGTCAAATCAATCATGGGATTGCCCTGCCGCCCTGTCATGGCGTCGGTGATATTTTTGACGAAATCAGGATTCTTCAGAGCATCATTGAATTGACCTGTTCGGAGCATTTTTACAAGCTCAGGATCCAGTCTTGATAATCCCTGTATGTCTGCTGCCGTCAACTTGCCTTCCATCAGGCGTGCACGGAAATCTGTGTCAGCCTGAACAGTGCGTTCGCCTGTCTGAGCTTCTATTTGTCGTCCAGGTACATTGGCGCTGCGTGTGCCTTCTCTAACTTCAAAGTTCAATCCGGGCAATCCTCTGCCGCCAGGATCAA
>CAYTDR010000041.1:0-7180 GCA_964436185.1 uncultured Candidatus Obscuribacterales bacterium
CAGGTTGCTAGACGCAATCGGATGGCTAGTCCTAGGTTTATTGACGAATCAAATGCACGTCTCCAGGTTCCGTTATACGTGTATCGTTCTTGCATATTTTGTGATTGCGCAGTAGGCTGCCCGATTCAACAGACCAGCCCTGACGTCGACATCTCTAATTTCCAAGTTAGAGAGTGCTACTTTCAGACTTGGATAAGTAACGAATGATCGACTCGTGGTCTCCAGAGCCTCGGACATGATTGGAAAAGAGTTGAGGCGAAATGAGAGTCTTGCGCTGCAAATCTTTAGCGGTATGTGGATCCTATTTGAAACTGCTTCCGCTTTTGAGATGGAGTTTCACAGTTGAAATTTGGTTTTCGTTTCAATTTGTATTGACTTGACCCGCACGTTCAAGAGGTCGGGCAACGGGGATGTTTTTTTGAGTTGTCACTTGGCAAGCGGAGGGCTTAACTATACATTCAGCAGGCTGGCGCGAGCTTACTAGCCATTACTCCCAGGTCCTAGATTTGAGCAGTTCTCGTTGTTAGTCTATTCTTGTCAGTCGATAGCTTGTAAACTCAGGTATCATTCTCATTCCAGAGGCGTGAGGGGCTATGTCGATCAATAAGTGGTTTTTCGATTTTCATCTGCTTGAACAAGGCTGGTTATCCACGCCTCCCTATCGTGAAGATACCTCGGGCTTGCAACCGCCGGCTAAAAGGGTTGTGACGCTGAGAATGATTGAATTTGATTCGGATGATAAGCCGAACATTTGGTACAAGACTGAAATTGTCCACGTCGACTCTAACAGCAGCAAGGTTGCCGATTTGATGAATCAGCACGGTTTGCCAAAAGCGATACTCGTGAACTGCTGGGCGCAAAAGCAAGAGCTAGAACAGCTGCTTGCTGGCGGTGCCTGATTACAGTCTGGTTTGTGGAACGCGTTTAAACCTGCAACTTGTCTAGTGGTCAGCCTAGAGGAACCGTCTATCGTGACCTCAGGCAGAGGGATAACCGCTGCCAATTCCTGGATCGGTATGACGACTGATAAGATTAGCAACGGTGAGAAACTATCTTTGCATCTGTCTCGCTAATAAATGAAACACAAAAATGATGTCCTCCTGGATCTTACCAAGCTTCTCGACAGCTCTCTGGAGATATACGAAGAGGACAATTATCGAGACCCCGACTTTTCGTGCCAGGAGTGGTGTTCTGTAGAGAAGCAAGGGTATCGTGTCTCAGCGCTCTCATTGGGGACACAGACCGGTACGCACATTGATGCACCGGCTCACTTTGATTCCTCCGGGAAGTGTCTTGAGGCTCTTCCGCTAGAGAGTCTTATCGGGAGCTACTTTCTTCTCGATTTACCCGAGGACGCTAACGACGATCAGGTGAGGATTCTCTGTGCTGGATTTAGTGCCGAGAGGATACTATTTCTTCGTTCCTCTAGCTCTGGAGTGTCGTTGATTACGCCCGGTGCCTTGGATTTACTTCTCAATTTATCGCCAGTAGTATGGGTCGTTGCCGGAGCAGTAAAGTTAACAGATGGAGATCCCTTGCTGTTCCATCGGCTCCTTGCCTTACGCGGCAAGTATCTTGTCGAGAATGTTTGCTATGAGTTGGCCAGCTACGTTAATCCTGGCGGCGAGTTAATCGCCCTACCGCTCCGATTGGTAGGAACGAGTGGTTCCCCCTGTCGTGTAGTGGTCAGGCAATCTTCCGTTGTGCGTGGGACACTTATCGGCTGAAATTCAGTTTGGTGCTAGCATGAATGAATGGTTTGGTTTTTCCTGATGAGTAAGAAAGACATCAAGCTTGTATTGAATCCAGGCGTGGATCTGAAGCCGACGGCAACACCAGGCATTTGCCGCGCTGAAGTACTTGATGCGGACAAACGCTTCGACTTGACATGGGATAGGTTTCTTCGTCTTCATCGGACAGCTGAGGCAGTAAGTGCGGCCATAAAAACATCAGAATCAATTCTTGATGTGGGTGGCTTCGACGGTGCGCTTGCTCTTTTCTTGCCTCAACATAGCATTGATGTACTCGACCCAATCACCACAGGTGGTACCGGTCTGAGTATCACGACAGAGCCATATGATGCTGTTGTCTCAATAGATGCACTTGAACATGTCGAGCCCAGGCAACGGCGTTCATTTTTGGAGCAAATGTGCAAAGTCACACGGTTCGCATGCTTTATCAACTTTCCGGGGCGGCAGACTGCCGCGGCGCAGAAGCTAGTATTCGAGCTTACCAATAATCCGCTAGTGAGGGAACATGTGGAGTGGCCGCTTCCGGCTATCGATGATGTTAAGCGACACCTCGAATCAGCCGGGTTTCTCGTTGAGACGATTAGACATACAAGCCTTGCACAATGGATATCTCAATATCTGCTTCAAACCGTTGCGCCCGATTGGGCAGCAACGGCAAATCGGCATCTTTTGGAGCATCATCTCGATGCGCCAGTTGACACCCCTCTTTACGATCTTGTTGTAGGTAAGAGAAGTAAGATAGAAAGAGGAAGGGAGTGATAGCAGAATGAAAAGCAATCCAACTGAGGCATTAAGGATCGATAAGTGGGGAGGAGCCAGGAAGCACATGGAAAATGTACTTTGTTTTTTGGGCATCGTCGGACTCTATTTTGCCATGCAGCTATGGATACTTCCTAGGTTCGGAATTCAGACTTGAATGTCCAGAAGCTGCTCGGTCGAGCACACCCACGGCACAAAACATGAAACGAAGACCACAAACCCAGCCGAGCCAGGCAAAATCGATTAGGCCTAGATGGTGGTAGTGTTTAGGCTTGATTCCTTTAAGGGATTGCGAGGACTGACGAATCATTTCGGGTTTTGTTTGATTTCAGTTACGGTATGCGGAGCGTTAGGAGACCTACTTCAAGCCCGGATGTAGATCTTGAGCGAGGAGTTCTAACTGTTCGTGGCGCGCAAAGTTTGGTCTGTCACCGCTCGTGCCAGTGGATGCCACCACATGTGATGCTCTGCGACGTTGTAATTAGCGGATCAGGCTCTGGAAGGCAAACCAGAAATCGTGAGCTTCTTTGTTAGCAACAGGTATGCACTGCTCCGCTGTTGTGCATGAGACATTTGACCATTGAGTCACGAGGTCGGTCTTCGAGGAGCCAAGCCGTATAAATAGGCATCGGGAGATATCGGCTGTCGTATGACATCTGACACCTCTGAGTTTTACGTTCCGAGTTTTTCACTATCTTTGGGCACCAATACTGATGACAAGGGCGGTGCCCGAATGGCTTCTCTTTAAAACCGTTGACTACCTTTCTTGAGGAGAGATTGGCGGTTCCTGACAATGTTTTTGAGGCGGCAAAACATTGCTCCTTCGCACCGTTAATGGTGCTTGGAAACCGAGATTAATTTTTGTATTATGCCCGATATTGGTGTTCTCAAGTGCGTACAATCCGAGGTTGTTACTATGACGACGGGGGAGACGGTGCGTTAGGCGGTATTGAATGTCAGGAAATCTTGCATCCCTGATCTGACACCGTGGCTGGTATCGTCCAGCAGACTGCACCGACGGGGAAAATTCATTGTTTTTAGAAATGGAGGATTGGCGTGCCCAAGCCTCCTTCATTAGTGACCTAAGTCAGAAAACATAACGGCTGTGCTTGCGCAGCTTCATAACTTCAAACCAGGGGGACATACTGTGTCTTTTCAACTGCAACAATTGTTCGCTGAATTTTTGTCTCAGTACGTCCCTTCACAGAACTCGGAGAAGTCACGAATGTTGATGCCACTGCTGTCTCGTCGAGCGCGCGCTCTCAAGCAAGTTCGCAACTGCTTGAACGTTTTAATGACGGGTATTGTCTTGTTGACCTACTCGGGTCTTCCAGAAATGGCACAGGCCGCAACGGTGACGACTACTGGAGCTGGTAACACTTTAGGTTCTTCCAACCCAGCGTATGGGACTGCGTCGGGAGGAAACTCTACATCGTTAGGAAGTGGTAGCACCGCCCAAGGTGCTGGAGGAACCGCATATGGACAGGGCACCAATGCGCTGGGCGCTCAGAGCACTGCTATTGGTAATAATGCAATAGTCGGTGGCACGGGTCCTGGTATTGCAAATAATGGAGTGGCAGTTGGTTCAGGTGCACAGGTAGCTGCTAACGGAAACGGCGGTGCCGGTAGTGGCGTTGCCGTTGGTCAGAATGCGCTGATAACTACCAGCAACGACGGTAGTGTAAGCAACAATGTCGCCATAGGGACTGGTGCTCAAATTACAGTTACTTCGACTGGTAACGCCAACAACAACGTAGCCATTGGTGCAGGTACAACCATTACTAATACCACTGGTAATGACCACAATGGGAATACCGCTGTTGGTGCGAATATTGACATTACAGGAAGCAACAGCACAGATATAGGTGCAGGCAGCAATACCGGGGGAGCCAACAATGCAGTTGCAATTGGTCAGGGGACTACTGCAACTTCTAATAACTCTTCAGCTGTCGGACAGGGAAGCAGCGCTACAGGCAATGGGGCCTCGGTCTTTGGTCAAAGTTCTACGGCTTCGGCAGCACGGGCGACGGCACTCGGCTCCAGCAGTAATGCTTCTGCGCAGGAATCTGTTGCGGTCGGCGTTCAGTCGGATGCTACGCAAGAAGGCGCAGTTGCGATAGGCGGTGGAAACGGTGGAGGCGCCGGTGCCCAATCGACGGGCGTAGGCTCGGTGGCAATTGGAGGTGCTGGTGGTGGCAATCTGGCCGCGAATGCCAGTCAGGCTGGATCTATATCTATAGGTACGGGAACTACTGCCGGTGGCATGAACAGCACGGTGTTGGGCACAGAGGCGGAAGCGACAGCAGAGAATGCGTCGGCTGTGGGCTTCAATGCCTCAGCGACAGAGTTGAACAGTACAGCCGTGGGTGCCAACTCTACAGCAACTCAAGAGAATTCTTCAGCTTTTGGTTCCTCCGCATCAGCGACAGGACTTGGAAGTACTGCCCTGGGCGTACAGTCCTCGGCAGGAGCAGAAAGCAGTTCTGCTGTTGGTTCCAGCGCCAATGCCGCAGGACCTGGGTCGACAGCAGTAGGTAGCAGTTCTTCAGCCTCGCAAGAGAATTCGACTGCAGTCGGAGAAAGTTCACAAGCGACAGGAACAAGTAGCTCCGCATTCGGAACCGGCGCCAATGCAGCGGGAGATAGCTCCGTCGCAATCGGAGATAATGCAAGTGTCACTGCCGATGAGGGAGTGGCAGTGGGGTTCAACTCTGCAGCGGCACAATTCGGTACGGCTGTGGGATCCGGTGCACAGGCAACCGGACTGAATAGTTCTGCTTTCGGTCTTGCTGCCACAGCGAACAATCAGAATACTACGGCCGTCGGCAATGGGACTGTTGCCAGCGGAGTCGGGTCGTCGGCGTTCGGGGATAATGCCAACGCTACAGAAGAAGCAGCGCTAGCAGCGGGCCGGGGTGCAGTTGCTACCGCCACCAACGCAACGGCAGTGGGAGCCGATTCTGCGGCGACCGGTGAAAACAGCTCGGCATTTGGTAATACTGCCAATGCAGGCGGTGCCAATGCGACAGCTGTA
Organism: uncultured Candidatus Obscuribacterales bacterium; assembly: GCA_964436185.1. Taxonomy (GTDB): domain Bacteria; phylum Cyanobacteriota; class Vampirovibrionia; order Obscuribacterales; family Obscuribacteraceae; genus CAYTDR01. The sequence goes on from CAYTDR010000041.1 coordinate 5,545, forward strand.
GGCAACGGGTCGCAAGCGGGCGGGGACAGCGCGTCGGCTATCGGTGATACAGCTTCGGCGAATGGTGATTCGAGTGTCGCAGTCGGACAGAACAGCAATGCAACTGACCTGGGGGCATCGGCAGTCGGAGCTGGTTCTCAGGCCACTGCGACAAGCGCCTCTTCATTTGGAAACAACGCTAATGCATCCAGTGCCAACGCCACAGCAATTGGAAACGGTGCTGAGGCAGCGGGCGCAAGCGGCACTGCAGTTGGTGATTCTGCCAGCGCTGGAGGTGCATCGTCAGTCTCGGTGGGACAGAACAGCAATGCATCGGAGACGGGATCATCGGCTGTCGGCGCGGGTTCGGCGGCGACTGGGGAGAGCAGCTCTTCATTCGGTAACAACGCCAACGCCTCCAATACCAACGCAACGGCGATCGGTACGGATGCTGAGGCCGGTGGCTCAAGCGGTACTGCCCTTGGTGATTCGTCCAATGCACAAGGCGACTCATCGGTCTCGATAGGACAGAACAGTGATGCTACGCAGGTAGGTGCGTCGGCGGTAGGAGCCGGTGCACAATCGACTGGTGAAAGCAGCTCGGCATTCGGCAACAATGCCAACGCGTCAAACGGTAACGCAACGGCAGTCGGAAGCAGTTCAGCAGCGAGTGGTGAGAGCAGTTCCGCATTTGGTACCGGTGCCAGCGCATCGAACTTAAACGCCACTGCAGTCGGAAGTGCGTCTCAGGCAAGCGGCGGAAGTAGCTCAGCGTTTGGCGACAGTGCTAACGCACAAGGTGACTCATCTGTGGCGGTCGGACAGAACAGTGATGCTACACAGACGGGTGCGTCGGCGGTAGGTGCCGGTGCACAAGCCACGGGAGCAAGCAGCTCTGCATTCGGCAACGATGCTAATGCTTCTAATGATAACGCCACTGCCATCGGTAACGATGCCGAAGCCTCCGGCGCTAGTGGAACTGCACTCGGTGATTCGTCCAATGCGCAGGGAGACTCATCCGTCTCAATCGGACAGGACAGCGACGCTACAGCAATAGGTACCTCTGCGGTAGGAGCGGGTGCACAAGCGACTGCTTCGAACGCCTCTTCGTTCGGTAATAACGCTAACGCGTCGAATGGCAATGCCACAGCTATCGGTAACGATGCGGAAGCCTCCGGCGCTAGTGGAACTGCACTCGGTGATTCGTCCAATGCGCAGGGAGACTCATCAGTCTCGATTGGACAGAACAGCGACGCTACGAATACTGGATCGTCGGCCGTTGGTAGTGGTGCACAAGCCACTGCGGACAACAGCTCCGCATTTGGTACTACTGCAAACGCTTCAAATGACAACGCCACAGCCATCGGTAGCTTTGCCGAGGCTGCCGGAGCTGGCAGTACAGCGCTCGGTAATTCGTCCAATGCTGCAGGAGACGCATCAGTCTCGGTTGGACAGAACAGCGACGCGACGCAGGCGGGAGCATCGGCCGTAGGTCCCAGTTCGCAAGCCACAGGAACCAACAGCTCTTCTTTTGGTAACAACGCTAACGCGTCGAACGCCAGTGCCACCGCAATCGGCAACGATTCCCAGGCAGCTGGCGCGAGCGGTACTGCACTAGGTGATTCATCCAATGCTGCAGGCGCTTCGTCAGTCTCGG
>CAYTDR010000041.1:7280-17519 GCA_964436185.1 uncultured Candidatus Obscuribacterales bacterium
CTAACGCGTCGAATAGCAACGCTACGGCAATCGGTAACGGCGCAGCGGCGGCCGGTGCCAGCGGTACTGCATTAGGTGATTCATCCAATGCTGCAGGCGCTTCGTCAGTTTCGGTGGGACAGAATAGCGATGCGACCGCGACGAACTCGACTGCTGTAGGTCAAAGCTCTCAGGCAACCGGCGCGACTAGCTCGGCGTTTGGTTCCAATGCTAATGCGACTGCTGACAACGCTACCGCTGTCGGCAGCAACAGCAGCGCATCGGCAGCAGGTTCTGCGGCATTCGGCGACGGCAGCACGGCTAGCGGTGCTGACAGCATCGCAGTTGGCGATTCGACTGCCAGCGCCTCGGAAGCCGTTGCCATCGGTAACGGTGCATCGGCAACTGGTGCCGGAGGCTTTGCCGCCGGAGCTGGTGCTTCTGCGGGAGTTGATGGTACTGCCACTGGTCACAACGCGTTGGCTACCGCCCAGGGGAGTTCTGCCTACGGTGCCGGAGCCAGTGCTGCAGGTGTTCAAAGCTCGACATTCGGCAACAACAGCAGTGCCGCCGGTGCCGGCGCATCGGCTTTCGGCGAAGGCAGCAGTGCTGCTGGTGACGACAGTGTCACGGTAGGAGACGCTACCACCACCGCCGCTGCCACCAATGGTGTGGCCATCGGCAACGGTGCCAGCGTCACCGGTGCTAACGGTGTGGCGATTGGAACTAATGCTTCGGCCGCTGCCGGTGGAACCGCAGTCGGTGCCAATTCATCTGCCGGTGTCGACGGTATTGCATTAGGTACCGGGGCTACAGCGACGGGAGCCAATGCTCTGGCGATCGGTAATAATGCCTTGGCAACCGGAGACAACAGCTCCGCGTTCGGCAACAGTTCAGAAGCTAGCGGACTCAATAGCTCCGCGTTCGGTCAAGACAGCGAAGCCTCCGGGGACAATAGTGCAGCCTTCGGTCAGAGCAGTGTGGCTTCTGGCGACAACAGTTTATCTGTCGGTCAGGACAGTCAGTCCACAGCAGCCAACAGCACCGCTCTCGGTCAGAGCAGCTCAGCGACTGGCGTCAACAGCACTGCCTCAGGTCATGACAGCGACGCCTCCGGCGCCAACAGCTCGGCCTATGGTCAGGACTCGACTGCTGCCGGTGACGGAAGCGTAGCCATCGGTCAAGGCGCGACTGCAACGTCAGCCGCAACAGACGGAATTGCAATCGGCCACGGAGCATCGGTCTCCGCAGCCAATGGAATTTCAATCGGAACCTCTTCATCCACCACCGGAAACAGCAGCGTCGCTTTCGGTCCGAACAATACGGTGACCGGCGATTTCAGCTCCGCATTCGGTTCACTGAATACGGTTGCTGGAGATGGTAGCGGTGCATTCGGTACTAATAATGATGTCACCGGTGACAGCAGCAGTGCTGTCGGTGAGTCGAACACGGTGGCTGGAGACAACAGCAATGCCATCGGAGTCGGTAACACAATCACTGGCGACGGCAGCAGTGCTGTTGGTCAGACCAACACGGTCACTGGAGACGGCAGCAATGCCTTCGGCCAGACCAATACGATCTCCGGAGACAACAGCAGCGTATTCGGAAACAGCAGTCAAATTAATGGCGACAACAGCGTTACTGTCGGTGACAACAACGGAGTTACCGGAAACAGCAGCAGCGCAGTCGGTCGACTAAATACAGTCGCTGGCGATGGTAGTAGTTCGTTCGGCAACAACAATACTGCAACCGGTGACGGTAGCACTGCAGTTGGCAGCTCGAATGGTGTTACTGGCGATAGCAGCAGTGCAGTCGGTAACTCGAACGTAGTCCAGGGAGACAACAGCAGCTCACTCGGCAGCAATAATGAGGTTGGTGGCTCCAACAGCCTTGCTCTCGGCGACAACAATGGAGTGGACGGAGACGGTAGTAATACACTTGGCGACTCCAACGTGGTAACCGGAAACAACAGCACCGCAATCGGTACTAACAATTCGGTAACTGGCGACAACAGTGGGACCTTCGGCGTCGGCAACCAGGTCAACGGCGACGGTACATATGTAGTAGGCGATCCCAATATCGTCAACGGAAATAACACAGCAGTATTTGGCAACAACAATACGGTCAACGGTCCGAATGTAGCCAGCAATGGCGACAATGTCGTCGTGATGGGTTCGGACAACCTGGTTGCCAATACTTCAAGCGCAAACGGATCGGCCCTAGTCGGTAACAACATAACTCTCGACGGTACGAACAGCTTCGCCGCCGGTAATGGCGTCACCGTTAACGGTGCTAATGCAGTCGGTATCGGCGCTAACTCCGCAGTGACGGCGACGGGCGGTATCGCGATCGGTGGTGGCGGTACCAACGGTGCCCAAGCAAGTGCTTCGGGCGCAGTCGCCATCGGCAGTGAATCTTCAGTGTTGGGAACCAATGCAGCCAACGCTGCGGGTCTCGGCTCGACAGCCATAGGTACCGGCAGCTCGGCTGCTGCTACCGATGCATCGGCGTTCGGATTCGGAAGTGCTGCCAACGGACTGGACTCGACCGCCGTCGGGGCGTTGTCACTTGCTACCAACACAGGATCAACTGCACTTGGCGCTCTGGCCAGTTCTACTGGTTCGGAAGCAACTGCAGTCGGTTATAACAGCACTGCTGATGGTTCGGACAGCGTCGCGATCGGAAGTGATGCTAATGCGTCCAGCGCGGACGCAACGGCTCTGGGAGCAAGCAGTAACGCAACAGGCACATCGAGCATCGCAGTAGGTGATGCTGACGCTACGGGAACCAATTCCATATCTATAGGTGAAGGAGCAAATGCTTCATCAAACGGTGGTGTGGCGATTGGAGCGGCTGCTAACGCCGATGGAGCTGACAACGCCACAGCTGTCGGAAACAATGCCAATGCATCTTTGCAAGGCTCCTCGGCATTCGGCAGCTCGAGCAATGCAACCGGCGCCAATACCACAGCAATCGGAACCAACGCCAGTGCGAGTAGCTTCAGTGCTACAGCAATCGGTGCCGGCAGTAGTGCCAGCGGACAGAGCAGTATCGCCATAGGCTCGTCTACGGCGAGCTCCATAGACTCAATAGCAATAGGTAACAACGCCTCTGCCACGGGAACTGCCGCTTTCGCGGCTGGCGCCAACGCCACTGCCGGACAGAATGCAGTTGCGGTGGGCTCTGGCGCGGAAGCTTCCGCCAGCGGTTCTGCCGCTTTCGGTGTCGGAGCACGAGCAACGTCCGGTACAGCCACATCTGTTGGCAACAACAGTCAGGCGACCGGAGCTCAGAGCACCGCCATGGGTGCGCTGGCTGAAGCTAGCGGTGAAAACAGCACCGCCATCGGCCAGATTAGCGAAGCTTCCGGAAGTGCAGCCACTGCACTAGGTCGTAACTCTAATGCAGCTGGTGACAACTCCACTGCCGTCGGTGCAAACAGCAGCGCTGGCGGTGATGATGCCACCGCTCTTGGAGCCGGCAGCAGTGCCGCCGCTGATGGCAGCATCGCAATCGGCAGCGCAACGGTAACCTCGACATCCACTGATTCCGTGGCTATCGGCAACGGTTCTTCCGTTAATGGAACGAGCAGTGTCGTCTACGGACCGAACAACTCAGTGGTTGGCAACAACAGTGGTGCCTTCGGTGTCAATAACACAGTCACCGGTAACGGTTCGTTCGCAGTCGGCGATCCTAACGTTATCAACGGCAACGATGTATTCGTCGGCGGTAACGACAACATCGTCAACGGACCGAACGTAGCCGGCAACGGAGACAACATCCAGGTAATCGGTAACAACAACACATTGGCTGCCACCGCTAACTCAAGCGGTTCAGCGGTTATCGGCAGCAACATCTCTGTAGATGGACAAAACGCTTTTGCAGCGGGCAATGGCGCTTCTGTCACCGGTGACGATGCTGTCGCAATCGGTACCGGTGCTGCAGTGACTGGGAACAACGGTTTTGCAGCCGGAACCAATGCCAATGCAGTAGAGAACGCAACCGCTCTCGGCAACAATTCCAATGCCACGGGTGAAAACTCGACGGCACTGGGAACCGATACTTTCGCCCAGGGTGATGGCAGCATCGCCATTGGCAGAGCTACCGCCACTGGTGAGTCAGCCATAGGCATGGGCTTCGGCTCACAATCTCTGGGTGAGGAGTCAGTAGCTATAGGCGCTGGAACGGCAGCTGGGGACTTCGGTACTGCGGTAGGCAGTGATGCTCGCGCCAACGATAACGCTTCAGCATTCGGTGTAAATGCCTTTGCTGGCGAAGTTGACAGCGTGGCTGTCGGTTCAAATTCCAGTGCGTCGGCCACGAATGCTACCGCAATCGGTGCCGACTCGAGTGCCAGTGGAACCAACAGCATTGCTGCAGGAAACGGTACTTCAGCCGCAGGTAACAACTCGGCAGCATTCGGAAACGCCGCTTCCTCTCTGGGTGGAAACAGCATCGCTCTGGGTAGCGGCGCAACTACCACCGCAAGTGCAACCAGCTCGGTGGCCATCGGTGAGAACTCGGCGGCCAACGGTTCTCTCGCCTTCGCTGGCGGGTCCGGTTCAACAGCCGACGCCAACGGCACTGCCGTGGGTTCGGGCTCCAATGCTGCCAGCAGCGCCTCGGCGTTTGGTGTCGGCAGTGATGCTAGTGGCGCGAGCAGCGTGGCAGTTGGCAACAACGCTGAGGCTACGGCCAGCCGAGGAGTGGCAGTTGGTAATGCTGCCAGCTCCACCGGAATCGATTCGGTCGCACTGGGCTCCAGCTCTGTAGCAGAAGGGGAAAGCGCCACGGCGCTTGGCTCCAACAGCGCGGCACAGGCAACGAACAGCATCGCAATCGGCAATTCAACCGTAGCAGCAGGAGCAACCGAAGGTGTCGCCATCGGTACGGTCGCTCAAGTTACGGGAGCCAACGGCGTAGCCATCGGGTCTGATGTATCTGCCGGGGAACTGGGTACTGCTGTCGGCAACAACGCCACAGCAGCGGGTACCGGGACGGCAGTAGGTGCTGGGTCGAATGCGGGCGAGGGTGCGTCAGCGTATGGCAACAACAGTGATGCCTCAGGCCTCAACAGCACCGCAGTCGGTTCCAATTCAGAAGCTGATGGCGTCTCTAGTGCAGCGGTGGGCGACGGAGCCCAGGCGACTGGCGATGGTTCGGTAGCAATCGGCCACAATTCCAGCGTGACTGAGATGGCCGGCAATAGTGTTGCAATCGGCGAAGACGCACTGGTAAGCGGCGCTCGAGGCACGGCAGTGGGTGAAGGCTCGCTGGCTGGATTGGGTGGCGCTGAAGAAGCGACGGCATTCGGAGCTGGCGCTCAGGCTACCAACGACTTCAGTGTCGCCGTGGGAGCAGATGCCAATGCACTAGGGGCTTCTTCGAGCGCATTTGGTGAAGGCTCTCTGGCGCAAGGCGAGTTCGCAACCTCCATAGGTAATCAGAGCTCTGCCACCAATACGTTCGCTACCGCCGTCGGTACTGGTTCTGAGGCCTCCGGGCAGGAGTCAACAGCTCTGGGCTCTGGAACCGTTGCTAGTGGAGCCTTCAGCACCGCCGTCGGTGATGGAGCTCAATCAAGCGGAATGCGCAGCTTTGCCGCGCAGGGTGGTCAGGCCTCTGGTGAGGGAAGCATGGCACTGGGAGATTCGAGCGTAGCCACCAACGTGAATAGCATCGCGATGGGAACTTCTTCCAGCGCTACCGGTTCGAACAGCACCGCAGTAGGTTCCAACTCAGAAGCTGATGGCGTCTCGAGCTCAGCGGTGGGCGACGGAGCCCAGGCGATTGGCGATGGTTCGGTGGCAATCGGCCACAATGCCAGCGTGACTGAGATGGCCGGCAATAGTGTTGCAATAGGCGAAGACGCCGTGGTAAGCGGCGCTCGCGGCACGGCAGTGGGTGAAGGCTCGCTGGCTGGTTTGGGTGGTGCTGAAGAAGCGACTGCATTCGGAGCTGGTGCTCAAGCGACCAACGACTTCAGTGTCGCAGTGGGAGCAGATGCCAATGCACTAGGGGCTTCATCGAGCGCATTCGGTGAAAACTCTCTGGCGCAAGGCGAGTTCGCAACCTCCATAGGTAATAGCAGCTCTGCCACCAATACGTTCGCTACCGCCGTCGGTACGGGCACTGAGGCCTCCGGGCAGGAGTCAACAGCTCTGGGTTCTGGAACCCTTGCTACTGGAGCCTTCAGCACCGCAGTCGGTGATGGAGCTCAAGCAAGCGGAGTGCGCAGCTTTGCCGCGCAGGGTGGTCAGGCCTCTGGTGAGGGAAGCATGGCACTGGGAGATTCGAGCGTAGCCACCAACGTGAATAGCATCGCGATGGGTACTTCTTCCAGCGCGACCGGTTCGAACAGCACCGCCATCGGATTCTCCGCGCAAGGAGTTGCACTGGGCAGCTCCGCGTTCGGTGCTCAAGCGGTCGCTAGAGGACTGGATAGTACCGCCCTCGGCACACTGACACTGGCCTCCGGTCAGGGAAGTAGTGCAGTCGGCTTCCAATCGCTGGCTTCCGGATTCCAAAGCACGGCAGTCGGTGCTCAATCAAATGCTCTGGCAGAAAACAGCTCGGCGTTCGGAACCAACTCTAACGCTACCGCTATCGGTGCTACGGCAGTTGGTACAGGTTCTCTCGCTTCTGGCATAAACAGCTTCGCTGCTGGTGGCGGCACGGCGACCGGAGCCGGCAGCATCGCGATCGGGCAGGGCGCGCTGGCAACCAGCTCTGTTGCAATAGGCGTCAATGCCCAAGCTACTGGTGGTAACACTCTGGCTCTCGGCGATGACGCCGTTGCCAGCGGTTTGAACAGCAGCGCCATCGGCAACAATGCTCAGGCAACAGCGTTCAACAGCGTGGCACTGGGAGCCAACTCGTTTGCTAACCGCGCCAACACAGTGTCAGTCGGCAGCGAAGGCAACGAACGGCAAATAACCAATGTCGCGTCCGGTACCGAAAGGACAGATGCGGTCAACGTCGGACAGTTGCAAGGCTCCGTGTCGAATGCACTGGCACAAGCCAACGGCTATACCGATAACCGATTCGGGCAGTCGATTGCTTACACTGACAGCAAGTTCAACATCGCCGAATCACAGATTGCACGGAATACTCTGGCAATCAACGATGTGCGCAATTCGATGAATCACAAAATCAACCGATTGCAGCGCAATTCGTTCGGTGGTATCGCAGGTGTGGCAGCAATCGCTACAGCGTTGCGCGATCCACAACCTGGCAAGATGACCGTCAGTGTCGGCAGCGGCATTTACGGAACCCAGGCGGCAGTGGGCGGAGCAGTCGCCTATAAGTCGCGCTCATCGCGTGTCCGCTATGCAGCAACGGTTTCGCAGCCTGTCTCTGCCTACATCGGACCGGTTGCAGGTATCGGTGCCGGTTGGGAATTCTTCTAGAGTGGGAAGACGTTGAGCATGACTTGGAAGACGTGAGCGAAGGTAACTTCGGATTGCACCTTCTGGCCCGTCTGACCAACTCCTGCCCGGGCCAACCTTCGGGACCACTAGACCACCCAACCGATCTGATATTTGCCACGCTCAATCTTGGAGCTCAAGAGTTCAAACGGGGCCCTTGTTCCATGAACACCGCAGAGTGACACCACATTTGCTTCCGCATCATTGAGGGCGCGTTTTGGATTCAATGTGGACAGCTTTCCTTACTGGCTTTTCCTCCAGTTTTTTGACTTTTTCGATTTGGTCCCGAACTACTTTTGCGTCTTCGTTTTTCCCAGCAGTTTCGAGAAACTTCGCATATCGTTCATAAAGCTGAGATTGTTCCTTGCCTCCAGGTGTACCGGAGCCTTTGTCGAGCAGTTCCACAGTCGCCTTAAAGTGTTCGCTCGCCTTTTCCGGTTGATTTAGACGCATAGAGTTATCAAGCAAACGGTCGTTGGCTCTCAATTGCAAATTCAAGCTGTGATGCTCTGGTTCCCTATTTTTTGCATGCTCCAAGTTCTCCTGATGCAAGGGGGTGGCTTCGGCCGCACGACCTTGCTGCTCTAAGAACATGGCAAGATTATCCCGTGCATTTACTAGTACCGAATCGTTGACGCCTCCGTTTTTGATAAACTCACGGGCTAGTTCGAGGCTCTCTTTGTGAGCTTTCTCGGCCTCTAATGGCTTATTCAGCTTTTCGTTCAGCTTTCCAATCGTGCCCAACCGTTCTGAATTCATAGCGATACGATCAGGTGTTTTTGAATCGAATTTGACCATGCCCGATAAAACATGAATGGCATTGTCCGCTTGGCCCAACTCTTCGAATCGTCTGCTGGCTGCAAATGTTTCGCCACGAAAGCGGTCTTTCGTCCCTTGATCTAGCGAATCGCTACCGAGGTTTTTCACTACCTTGTCAAATGATTTTAAAGCCCCCGGACTATCACCGGTTTCTATCTGTAGTTCCATCGTCTTCGAGAGTGAATTGATAAAATCAGGAGTGGGCTTATCGCCTTGCAGATTTTCGAGAATCGCTAGTCTTTTTTGTTCGTGCTCTAGTGCAAGCTTTGGTTCGCTGTAATCAGCTAGCTCTTTATGCCGGTCTGCAACTTGTTTGCTGTCCTTTCCAAAGGTTGCTTCTTCAATCTTCAAAGATCGATTCAGAAGATCGACGCCCTTGCTTTTTTCTCCCTGTGAAAACATATGATTTTTGAGACTATCGAGTGCGGGCAAAAGCCGGGAACTGGATGGACCGAACTCCGCCTCTAACATTTTCAAAGCGCTGTCCCGTGGGAAGAATAGGGCATGATCGTGTTTGCCAAGGACATCTTTGCTGTCCCTGGAAGCGGTGGTAGGAAAGTTCTTCAAATCGTCAGTTTTTCCAGTTTCCACTGATACTGCTCGCGATGCCGACTCTGCTATTGGTGGGGTAGTAAAATAGGTTAGTGAGGTATCAGCAATGTGTGAACTGAATGTAGTGACATGGAACCCTTTCTCTTTTCCAATCTCTTTCAGCTGATTACCCGCGGATTGGCGAGTATCGCCACCACCAAGATTGGCATCAAGGTGGCTTGCTCCAACTACAAATAAAATTTTCGAATTAGGCTCCGCTTCCTTGATTTTCGCAATTCGGCTAGCCATCTCATTATCACGATTTTGTAGCTCTTTTTTATCCACGTCATCAGACTGATCGTTGCGCCTTGATTCAATACCCTCGGGCTTTTCAGTTTGTCCGTCAACCGCAACCAGCTTTATTCCCTGTTTCGCGGCCGCTGCCATCATGCTCAGCGAATCACTGTGAGCTCCTCCGTATATCTTTTTGAGCTCCTCGACTGCTGTGGTATCACCCTTGGCGAAACGGTCGAGGATGCCCTGATGTTCATGGTGAATCTCTACTGCCAGGTGCGTGAACCCTTGTTTCTTAAAGTCGGGCATTAGAGTTTCTGCCAGTGTGCGCAGACCGTTAGGAGTGACGTGCAGCTCGCCTAAACCGAGAATATCGGATTTCTTGGCCGCGTCAAGAATTGCTTCCTTTGGATCGCGCCCAAATTTATTGATATCGTCCTTGACCTTTTCTAATGCCTCCGGTTTAGCTAGATCGCCAAGAAAGTCCAACTCCTTTGGAGTTAGTTTGGTGCTTTCAAAAATTGTTTTTGTCGAACCGCTCTTTTTTGAGGCGTCTTCGCCAGGCTTGTCGCCCAGCTTCGGCTCAGGTTTAACATCGCCTGGTTGTTGGCCCTCTGGTAGGGCATTGGGATCACCTGGCTTTGGTGGTTTGAAATCACTCGATTCCTGTGGTCCTGGCGTTGGTTTTACATCACCAGCACTCGGGATATCCGATTTTGGATCAGCCGGCTTGGTTTCGCCGGGTTTGCCATCTTTAAAGTCAAAGCCACTTATCGGAAAGAATGTAAGGATTTCTTGGTCGGAAGCCTGCAGATCAGCGAGGTTGACTTCTGAATTGTCTTTACCCTTTGGATTAGATGTACTGATGTTGATTCCTGCAGGCTGATCGCCGTTCAAGTTTTCCTGATCATCCCTGAGCAGTTTCAAAAGATCATTGCCGTCAGGGAAAAGTGAAGAGACGGCCAGACTGGACTGTCGTCTGTTCAATGCTGAAACTTCCTGCAGGGAAAGAGCACCAAAAACAGTGCTGTTTGGAGTCGCATCAGTCGTTGCATCCGCTGCTGTCTCTGGCTTAACTGTGAAATCTTCCATACAACCCCGCAAGAGTTGTCCCACCGCCATCCGTAACATTAGCGAAAGACTCTTTCTGAATCCGAACAACGGAATCAGACTTCAAATCAGTTTTTTA
>CAYTDR010000042.1:0-17489 GCA_964436185.1 uncultured Candidatus Obscuribacterales bacterium
ACCTGCCTGACAATCTTCGGACCGGCTGTGGCCGTAGGTTCCGTTGCAATTTCGAGAAACCCTTCCAATTTGAGAAAATTTAGAGCGCGATAGAATTCCGGCTGGGTGACCTTGTGCGATATGCGGACGCGCCTTCGTAGAGTGGGAATTGAGACTCCCGGCACTTTCCTTTTTGGACGCGTTGAATTCTCATCATCATGAAAATTTCCCGCCAATTCCTGGACGATCGCGCGAATTGACTGGCTGGGCGATTCTCTATATTGCTTGACCAGGTCTATTTGTACTCGTGGAGAGAGTCTGGCCAGCCGTTTTATGCGCGGCGCAATGCATGAAGGCAGCGCTGCTTGAATGACGTCTTGAAGTTGCGCGCAAGACCGGAACGCCAGCCAATGAAGGAAGTCAATGTAGTTTTTGTCAAAAAGAGGATCGGGCTCGACCAGCTCAGCAATGTCCTTGAGTTGAAACTCGCCCTTCCTTACGGAGCCAATCGAGACCACATATCCGCCCACCATTTCCTGGTGTCCGAATGGGACCAGCACCTGAGCACCGATAAAAATATGCCCAGCCATCTCCTGCGGAATGCGATAGGAGAATAACCTGTCTTTGAGCTGTCGAGCCTGTACATCAAGCACAATCTCAGCGATTAGCGGCTCCGACAAAGTGTGACTCCTCCTCGGAGAGATTGTTGGCAATTCCAAGTATAGAGCGGATGACATAAATAAGCCTCCCTATTTCTTTTAGGAGAGAACGGGTGAATAAAAGAACGGAAGTCCGCAGATGGTCACAGCCAACCATCCAAGCGGGCAGCTAAGTCGACCTGGCATCAGAATGAGCGAAAAATTATCGATGCAGTCGGCGAAAGAATTGATAACTCTATAAAAGGATGAATTCGACCATTAAATTGGTTCGATCGTTGATAGGACCCGGCCGCTGCAGGGAATTAGAAGGTATCCGTCAAGCCAAGTCAAAACTCACACTAATTAAGACGGAGCGGAGTCAAAGAAAGTTCAACCGGAGAGAAAATTAGATCTGGAAGAAAACCTTCTTCTGCAACAGAGAAATTTTCTGCAATTCGAGGAATTTATCAGTTGAGCACTAGAAGAAAGTTTCAGATTCTCTCCGCACCTCTGGCGGTGGCGTTTCTCATTGCGCCCTATGCCGACGGCACGAGTTTCCCTGCATCAGTTCCAGTTGGTCGAGATCCGTCATATCAGACCAGCAACGACACGCTAGGAATGGCACCAGCTATGGCATCGGGCCCAGGACAAACAGTATCTCAGCATATTCCGTGTAATACCACATTTGGTTGGATTACGCTGGCCAGCAATGGTGATACGAGCAAGAGTCGATTGTCAGTCTACCAGGAGTCGAAAAAGGAAAACTCACTTCAGTGGACGGTCACACGCGAGAAGGAAGCATTCACAGCCATTTTGAATAGTAGTTACATTGGCAATCTCAGCACTCTGAAGTTCGATATTTACTCTCAGGTTAATACCATTTTCCTCGTCCACATCGAAGACACAGATCATGCCAAGTTCAACTGTCCGATCAACTTGGAGGCCGGGAAGTGGAAGCGAGTGCAGATTGGTCCGGGCGATTTCAAGTTGGCTGACGACTCACCAGTCAAGAAGAGTTCGCTCGATCCGACAAGATTAGCTGTAGGGTTCGGGTTGGTAGACGCAGGCGGGATTTTGGGCAATCCCACGCCCAACACCTTGCGACTGCGAAATATGTTTGTAGAGCGAGGAAAGATCGCATCGGCTAAAGTTCCGCGCATCATCGATAGTGGCGTATTCACTTTGCTAGAGAGCGGTGATATCTCAAAAGACATTATCGTTCGCAACGGTGCTACTCTTCGCATCAATGCGCCGAGAGTCAGCTTATCTGCAAATATAATCTTAGACGGCGGCAAACTCGAGGTGAGAAAATCGCTGCTGACCATAAACGGCAGATTTCCTCATGACAGGACAATCGCCGGGAAGCGCTCTACAATCAGCTTCACAGACTGTGTCGTTACCGTCAATAATATGGTGAACGTCAACCTCGATGACAACGCGCGATTGGAGATAAAAAGGACTGAGTTCAACGGCGGTGGTTTCACCGTTGGTGCCATTACCGGTTGCTCCATAGCACTCGAGCAAGTAAAGCGACCGGGAGAATTCGTCATTATGCCGGGCTCCCATGTACAGGCTAGAGACTGTGACGATCTGCTTTTCTGGCCGTGGTTCGGTTCCACTAATAAGGCTGTAGTCACCTTTCCTGATGGAAAGTCAATCGCCAGGTGGAAGATGCCTGACGCGGCAAAGATAAACATGGAGCTAACGAATTGCCGTGGCGTCCTCTGGGGTCTTGTCTTAGACACCGGAGCAGATGTCTCGATCAAGAACAGTACATTGAGAGCACTAGGTATCTCCTTCACGTCAAAGGCACCACAATCGTTACTGAACATCAAGAATAAGACACCCACCGCCAGCCTCAAACTCAATCTTGGCGATCGCCGACTGCAACTCACTGACACAACCGTCGAGACCTGGAACGTATACCCGAGGGAGGTGTCCGACGTCACTATACGCGACTGTTTATGCGGGGAAGTGATGTCCTTCGATACAGCCAGAGCATTAATGGAAAATTCTGTTTGCGATGGCACGGGTGGTTACATTGCAGCGAAAGGAAAGAGCCAGCTTCGTCTAGTCGGTTGCCGATTGAATTGCCCAGTCAGCGCCGTCGACCAGTCGACTCTGATACTTGAAAGCTGCACCGTAAATGGTTCCGTCAGTGCTTCTGATAGCGCCACGGTGACGCTGATTGGCACGAAAGTGAAAGGGACCAAGACTGAAAATGGCAAAGGACGAATCATCACGAAGTGATCGGGCGTAACAAAACATAAATGCAAGTCGATTGAACCTGTGTTCTCCGCGATGCTTGAACTATGAGCACTCGGCTCATGGGCGTGCGCCTGAAATACCGCCTTCTAAACCGAACATTCAAGCCAACCTTGACAGATCCAGAGATCTTTTCGAGACCCAAAACTATATTCATCACATTCTGAAAATTCGTAGATTATCCTCTGAATCCAAGAGGCGCATCGAAAAAGATCATGCCACCTATCACGAGGTCTTGTCGTAGAAGGATTCGAGCCCAGGTCTTATTGTAGAAAGCTCGAAGCCGAAATCCTGTCTCGATAAGAGCTATCGCTGCTTTTGGTCAGTAACGGTTTAGCCCTGTCGAAGTCCAAATTTCGTTGCCATGAACAGTCAGGATCTCGCGAAATAATTGACAGTGATGGTAGCCTCATGCGCCACGAAGGAACCCGGCTGACTGTCGATCGAGTATCGAACAGCGCTTCCATTTGTCATGCCGACAGCAACCAGGAAGCCGCTAATTCGAGATTAAAACCATACGACTCGAACCGATCCTAGTGTTTTCCCTGATAAAAATGTGCCAGAAGCCATCGTGCGGATAACTTCCTGAAACCCGACAATAAGGATTCATGAATCGATCGAAGATCCGACAGCGATGCTAGTCGCGCACCTTTCTACGTCTGCACAAAGATATTGGAGCATATTCAGATGGAAAAGATTATCACGAACCTTGCTCAAAAGTCTGATGATAGCCTACTCAACATAGTTGAAATAGACAACGATTCTTCTCTGTCTACCACATCGAAAAGCTCGATTCGAATCGAAAGCGAAGAAGCTGTCTCGACCTTACAGATTCAGAAGCAAGTGTCAAACATCGGTCCCTATGAGCTTCTGGAACTAATTGGAGAAGGTGGAATGGGCCTGGTCTACAAGGTTCGCCACATCGGCGCGGGAAATATTCTCGCCCTCAAGATTTTGAGAAAGGAACTGGCAAATGACCCCGTCAACGTCAAACGTTTTCAACAAGAGCTGAAGACGACAGGCATGTTGACGCATCCAAATATGGTGCCGGTTTATGACTCGGGCGTGACCGAAGACGGAGCCCCTTTCCTCGTCATGGAATACATCGACGGCTGGAACCTCAGTCAGATTCTGGAGCAAGAAGGATACCTGGATCTGGATCGATTCTTCCATCTATTTACTCAAGTTTGTGATGCACTGATTCATGCTCATGACCGCAGAATCATCCATCGAGATCTTAAGCCGAGCAACATCATGGTCACCGCCCATGATACCGGTTTCGAGTCTGCAAAGATTGTCGATTTCGGCATCGCACGAGTATTCCAACGTGCCACCATAAATGGCACCAAGCTCACACAGATGGGAGACGTGCTGGGAAGCCCGGTCTACATGAGTCCGGAACAGTGCCTGAGCCAGAAGCTGGACGAGCGCTCCGACGTTTATTCTCTAGGCGTCGTAATGTATGAAGCCATATCCGGTGCGCCCCCATTTCCCGGAGACACGGCAGTCGAGATCATTATGGGTCATCTCCAGGAGAAACCACCGTCCCTGACACGAATCAGACCAGATTTCAACATTCCGGGAGACCTGGAGCTACTCATTTACGCCTGCCTTGAAAAGGATCCCGGCATAAGGCCACAGAAGGTCAAAGATGTTTGCGAGGAGCTCCGTCGAATTGCGGTATCAGCACGCAGTCGAGGTTTTACCCGAAGTGTCAAGCAGATTCCCAGACGACTGAAGGCACGGATCAAACGATCTCTGCGCCGGTTTAACGAGTCTAAGGGACGTATATACAAACCGGCTCTGGTGACAATACTCGCCGCAGGAGCTGTCTGCTACTCGTACGCCAAATCGTTAGAGCCTCCACACTACTCAACCGAGCAGTGCATGGAGCGGGCCCAACTTGCACTGTTCCGAATCGATCGAGAAGAAGCTGCCGCCTGGTATGAGAAGGCGATTAAGGAAGGAGTAATAAATAAACTTCCAACGAGAGCGCTTGCCGTCCTTAATGAGCGAGCCGCAGACGATCTTGTTTCGCAGATTTCTAAGAATCCCAACACCCCTGGACCATTCGGTTGGACTCCCGTAATACAGAATCCATCCTTTTATGAGCGGATGCCGGAAGACTACCAAACCACCTCACGCATAGCCAAATCGTTCGCTCAACAAGCGTACAATCTGTACGAGGGGCTTCCGGAGAGCAAGCAGGATCGAATTCGCCTTTTGGAGAAACTCACCAACATTGCTGAGATGATGCACGATCCACACCTCGAGATGAGCCTCTTGCGTGAACGCATCGCTCTCGACGGCACCGAAATGAGCAATTCCAGCAATACGGGCGCCTATCAAAAATTAGCCGAACTTCTCTCAGAAAACGGACAGTTCGAGGAAGCCGAGCCAATTATGAAGAAATCAATTGAGGTGGACAGGGCAAACACCAGAGAAGCCTATCCGCAGTCCATCGACCATCTGACTAGTTTGTATCATCGAGCAAACCGCCTAGTAGAAGAGGAAAAACTCAGGCGCGCTGTAGTAGAAGAGCTGCGAGCCCAATACTCTATAACTAAATCAGAAGGCTACAGATTGAAAGATCAACTGACTGCGCTTGCTACTTGCCTGAGACAACAAAACCACAGTGCTGAGGCTAATGCGCTACTATTCGAGGCCAGCAAAGTCAAAACTTAGGTCTTCGACTAGTTCCAAATGCGGTGACAATTAATCCGATCGATTTCTTGCGGCGTTCCTAAGCAGGGTTCGAGAAACCAGGCCCAGCCCTCGAATGCCAGTCAGGTTACCAAGCAACCAAGTAAACGCGCCTCCACTAGATCACTGCAATTGCAAAGTAGTGTTTCGCGCACTTTCATCCCGAAAGAATGTTGAGTGACACATAGCCGGTTCCTGCAGAGAGCGCCGTGACGAACTTTTATCAGCGGCACAGTTGTTTTGCCTGCGAAGGCCGCGATTGGAGCCCAAGGAAAACTGTCGGCAAGCTTGATCTACTAAGCCGATTTCAACATTGCGCGTAAAGAACTGTAAGCGGGCATTCAAGCCACTTGGCAAACAGTCTACTCACGTCCCAATCGCCCTCTATTTATAAGACGATCAAGATCCGATTACATATTTCTGCCAGTTCGTGTCCCCGTCAACTGCAGCATGCTTCGATATCTCGAACAGAACATGCGAAAGCGGACGCCTTGGCGGAAGTCTCAAGCGCATGTCAGCCTCTTTCGGTGTTCGGTTCCCTTTCTTGACATTGCACTTCAAGCACGCGGCAACGACGTTGTCCCAAGCATCGATACCGCCGCGAGAGCGCGGAACGATGTGATCAATCGTCAGATCATGCCGTTTGATGCCGCAGTACTGGCACGTATAGGCATCTCGATGGAGAATGTTTCGGCGCGAAAGGCTAATTTCTTTGTACGGAATGCTTACGTAATGTCTCAGCCGAATCACTGTTGGCGCTGGAAGATCCGCATAGACCATTCTGCCATTGTGCTCGATCTGTTCAGCCTTTCCCTTCAAAAGCAGGATTACTGCACGTCGCCATGTACATATGTTAAGAGGTTCGTATGAAGCGTTTAGAACCAAAACTTTCGTCAAGAATGCACCTTATGGACTTACTACCGAATCATTAGCCACGATTCACGTAGATTTATTATAACGATCATATGTGGAAGTTGTCCAGAAATAGGCTTCCGGCGCGGGTTGTGGTAGAATAACGGGATTGTCCAGAAGGCTCATGCGAGTGACCTGCTCGGCACTGAAGTGCTTGTCTGACCTTGCTTCCCCGCTGTTGGGGAGGAAGTTAAGCACCTGCTTAATAAGGTCTTCCAGACACTGCCACTCCAGTGATAGCTTTGTGGACTTGTTTGGGCGCTTTCTAGGGCGCTCGCGTTACAGTCGCACAGAAAGAAGTGACCCGCATGTATCAATTGAAAAAGGAGACTAAGTCAGCCTTGCCAGTAGCAACGATGAGACAACTGTTAGAAGCTGGCGTGCACTTTGGCCACCAGACGCGCCGTTGGAACCCTAAAATGCGTCCGTACATTTATGGTGAGCGCAACGGCATTTACATAATCGACCTCGAACAAACCAGCCGCGCCCTGGACAAAGCCTGCCATTTCATTAAGCAAGCTGCTGCTGCCAAGAAGAATATTGTCTTCGTCGGCACCAAGAAGCAAGCCGCTGATATCGTGCAGGAAGAGGCAAGGCGCTGCAATTCATATTATGTGAATCGCCGCTGGCTAGGTGGAATGCTTACGAATTTCGAAACCATTCGGCTTCGAATTAATCGACTGAAAGAGCTCGAGGAAATGGAAGCATCAGGCGATCTCTATCGCCGAGGAAAGAAAGAGCAAGCCGTTTTGAAGCGTGAGTGGACTAAGCTTGACAAGTCTCTCGGCGGTATCAAAACCATGCGGGGTAAACCCGAAGTGCTCTTCATCATTGACCAGAGACGTGAATTTATCGCAGTTGCAGAAGCAATCAAGAGCGGTATCGCGACGGTGGCAATGGTAGATACCAACTGCGATCCGGAAGGCATCAACTACGTCATTCCCGGCAATGATGATTCGATTCGCTCAATCAAATTGATTACAAGCAAAATCGCCGATGCCATCATTGAAGGTGCACAAGGTCATACAGAGGGCTACGAAGAAGCTCCTTCTGCCGATGACCGCCAGGCCGACGATGAAGAAAATGACGACTCCGCCAAAGAGATGGCTGCCAGCGTAGTTGGACGCCACGCTCATGACGAAAGTAGTGAAAATGACGTGCCAGTTGAAAGTGAAGGAGCCTAAGGGAGAATGCAAAAAATGGTAGAGATTTCCGCCTCGATGGTTAAAGAGTTGAGAGAAAAGTCCGGAGCGGCAATGATGGATTGCAAAAAAGCGCTCGTGGAAACTTCTGGAGACTTAGAAAAAGCCTACGAGTGGCTGCGTCAGAAAGGCGCTGCTACAGCGAGCAAGAAGTCCTCGCGCGCTACCTCCGAAGGTCTCGTAGTAGGTAAAGTCGCAGAAAACGGGAAGTTTGCAGTTCTTCTCGAAATCAACTGTGAAACAGATTTCGTTGCCCGCAACGATCAATTCAAAGCGTTATGCGATGAGCTTATCGATCTTGCTCTGCAACACAAACCCAAAGATGTGGAAAGCTTCCTGACAGTGAAAGCTGCCAAGGGAACAGTCCAAGAGCTGGTCACAGAAGCCATTCAAAAGACCGGTGAAAACATCGTTCTCAAGAGATTAGTGAGCTATGAACTCGACGGCGAAGGCGCTATCGGTATGTATGTTCACACTCTCGGCGGAAAGATGGGAGCGCTCATCGAAATCAAGAGCACCAGCGCTGTGGATTCAGGAGCTCTATCAACTCTCGGTCGCGAGTTGGCGATGCATACAGTTTCGACCAAGCCTCAGTACCTGAGCAAGGACAATGTACCTGCCGAGACCATCGAACAGGAACGTCGTATCGAGTCGGGTAAAGCTGATCTGGCCAACAAGAAACCTGAAATGCAGGAAAAAATTGTCCAGGGTCGCGTGGAGAAAATCCTTGCCGAGCGTTGCCTATTGCAGCAACCGTTCGTCAAAGATCCTTCGGTGACAGTGGACCAACATTTGGCCGCCAAGTCCAAAGAACTTTCGACTGAACTCAAACCTACACGCTTCTCCCTCTATATTTTGGGCGAAGGCGAGTAAATTCGAGTCGAACAAGCTATTCAAAAGACCGGGCATGGTGTCCGGTCTTTTCTTTTGTAAGGCGCTTGTCATGGTCTCTCGCTTCTGATCAACACTCCATATCCTGGCAACCTTGCTGCGCCTACACCGCTGTAATCTTTTTCGATTCTGATGTTTATCCAGTACCTCCGATTAGGTTCGACATACCTTATATTCATCACCACTTTCAATTTGATGAATGCCGCCCCTCGTGGCAACCATCGCGGTCGAGATAACTACTAGCCATCTCTTCGCTCCCTTTTGATGAACATTTCACATACCTCTAATAGAGCCTTTGAGCCATAGTTTCGACACCTCGGCACATGGACAAGAAGACCGGAGTGCTTGTCAACCTTCGGTCACTTGATAAACGGATCTACCTGGAATCACCCTAGCCAAGTGTGTATGATGCTCTCCGTTATTAGTAACTAAAAACGCACTCCAGTGCTCCCTTTGAGGGATCCAAACTCTAAATGACAGAGCCACATTACAAGCGCGTATTGTTGAAGCTGAGCGGCGAAGCCCTGTGCGGTGAAATGGGCTTCGGTATCGATCTGAAGGTCATATCCGGAATCGCTGACGAAATAGTAAATGCTCAAAAACTCGGCACCGAAATAGCCATCGTCGTTGGTGCCGGAAACATCTTCAGAGGCGTCCAGGGGGCTGCTGGGGGGATGGACAAGGCAGCAGCGGACTACGTCGGGATGCTGGCGACCATCATGAACTCTTTGATACTACAGGAGGTTCTAACCGCCAAGGGAGTTCAAACGAGAGTTCAAACCGCCATAGCGATGCCTGAAGTCGCCGAACCATTCATAAGATTGCGTGCTATAAGACATCTTGACAAGGGTCGCGTCGTCATTTTCGGAGGTGGAACCGGAAATCCCCACGTGACAACCGATACTGCAGCAGCGTTGCGCGCAGCAGAAATCAAAGCCGACTGTATCTTGATGGCCAAGAACAACGTTGACGGAATATATAGCGATGATCCCCGAATTAATCCTGATGCCAAGAAGATCTGGCGCATCAGTTTTGATGATTTAATCAAGCAAGGTTTGAAAGTCATGGATCCGGCAGCTGTGTCGATCTGCGAACAGAACTCGATTCCAATTGTCGTATTCGATTTTGCAAGCCCAGGAAGCATTGAGCGCATAGTGCTCGGAGAAAAGATTGGCACTCTTGTTGGTTCGCGTCTGGGAGGACGATCATGAGCAGCACGTTGGGTAGTACAGAAGAAGTTCTCGCCGATGGCGATGATCGAATGCAAAAGGCAATCGCCACTTTGCACAAAGAGTTTCAAACGATTAGAACCGGTCGAGCCAATCCCGGCCTTCTAGATCGGGTGGAAGTCGATTACTATGGCACGCCCACTTTGCTAAAGAGCTTGTCGAACATATCCGTACAAGAAGGTCGCACACTCGTCATACAACCGTATGACAAAGGTGCGCTAAAAGATATAGAACAAGCAATTCACAAGTCCGGCTTAGGTCTGACTCCGAACAATGACGGCATCGTGATCCGAATCAACATTCCGCCGCTAAACGAAGACAGACGTAAAGAGATGACTAAACTTGTGAAAAAGTTTGGTGAGGAAGCCAAGGTATCAGTACGCAACGTTCGTCGCGACTGCGACCAGGAATTCAAGAAGTTCAAGGATCAAGGGGTTTCGGAAGACGAATTGAAGCGTAAAGCCGATGACCTGCAGAAATTAACGGACAAGTTTATAAAAGAGATCGACAAGGCCGTTAAGGATAAAGAGAGCGAGATAATGGAAATCTAGGTAGGAGGTTGGTCCCGCATGTGTGGAATCGTTGGATACTTGGGCACAAATCAGGCGGCGCCGGTTTTATTGTCGGAGCTTCGCTGTCTCGAGTACAGGGGGTATGATTCGGCAGGCATTGCGGTGATCGAAGGAGGTCGGCTCTCCGTCCTCAAAGCAGCCGGAAAGCTTTCCAATCTAGAGACTCTCATTCAAAGCAAACGTCCAGCCGCGACGGTCGGCATCGGACATACTCGATGGGCGACACACGGCAGCCCGACTGACGTTAACGCACATCCTCACATCAACCATGATGGAACGCTCGCTGTCGTACATAACGGCATCATCGAAAACTACGCCGAGCTCAGACAAGAGCTAAGCCTGCGTGGTTGCGTTTTCCTTTCGGAAACCGATACCGAAGTGGTGTCGCATCTCATCTCACTCGAATATGAGAAAGACAGAGATCTGCTCGGTGCCATCACGAGAACTGTATCCAGAATGAAGGGTGCCTACGCACTAGGTATAGTGTCGCAGGAACATCCGGATGCGCTGTTCGCGGTCAATCATCATTATTCACTCACAGTCGGTCTGGGCGAAAACGAAAGCTTCCTTGCATCAGACAGCCAAGCCGTTCGCCAGTACACAAGAAAGGTAGTGCGACTTGATCAAAGCGAGATTGCCGAAATTCGTGCTTCTGGCATTCGATTGTTTGCCTTCGACGGTACTGAGAGATTCAGAGAACCAGTCATGCTGAACGGAGATCCTTATTCGATCAGCAAGGAAGGTTACAAGCACTTCCTGTTGAAAGAGATTCACGAACAGCCGCTCGTGTTGCGTCAGACGATCAGTAAGTACCTGCTGCATCCCGACTCTCCAGTCGACTTCAACATCGAACAGTTCGCTCCCCAGTCCGAAGGTATGTATGGTGTCAACCTGACCGACGAAGAGGTCAACGCCATCGACAGAATTCAGATCGTTGCCTGTGGTACTGCTTACCATGCGGGAATGATCGGCAAATACATCATTGAAGAGCTTTGCTCCATCCCCGTAGAAGTCGAGATTGCTTCCGAAATTCGTGGACGCAAATTGCTCGCCACCAACAGAACCCTCACCATCGCAGTCAGCCAGTCCGGCGAGACCGCCGACACGCTGGCCGCAATAAATGAAGCGAAGAGCAAAGGTTCTCTCACTCTCGGTATAACCAACAGACCGGATTCTCACCTGGCGCAGATCACCTCAAACTTGATCGTTACCGAATGTGGTATCGAAGTTTCTGTTGCTGCTACCAAGACTTACTCGGCACAGGTTGCCTGTTTCTACTTGCTGGGCATCTATCTGGCTGAGCGGAAAGGCACATTGAGCAAGGCTGAAGCAGCCAAGCTGAAGCTTTCGCTTATTCAGATTCCGACGCTGGTAGAACAGATTCTTGCCAGAGAAGAGATCTACAAACAAGAATCAATCAAACTGGCAGATGCGCACGATGTCGTATTCATCGGTCGCGGAATGAACTACCCCACAGCCTTGGAAGGCGCGCTGAAACTCAAAGAGCTCAGCTACATCCATGCCTCCGGTTATGCAGCGGGCGAACTGAAACACGGACCAATCGCGGTTCTTGACTCAACCGTTCCGGTGATCACGATTCTGGTACCAGGCAAAGTCTATGAAAAAACCTTGTCGAACGCCCAGGAATCGAGAGCAAGAAAGGCTCGCATGGCAGCAGTAGTGGTCGATGGCGATCTCTCAGCACCAGATACGTTCGAGTATCTCCTGCCAATTCCGCCAGTTGATGAGTTCTTCTCACCGATCCTGACGGCCGTACCTCTGCAACTATTGTCCTACTTCGTCGCCGATTTCCTCGGCAAAGACGTAGACCAGCCACGGAATCTGGCTAAGTCTGTGACAGTAGAATAGCCATACCAATCGAACAAATAGACTTACGAAGTCCCGGCCCTCCAATGAGCGCCGGGATTTTTAGCTTTAGGCCATGCCGCACATCGAAGCTCGCTCAGGCTATATAGAGTAGCCACCCTCTCACTTGTGCGATGGCCCTGCTTCGGGAGTGCTGCAGAAGCACGGAGAAACAACGAAGTAATCAGCTTGACTACCAGCGCTGACGAATTCCTCAAACCCTCGTCGCGAAGAGTGTTGGCCAACCGCATGGGTTACCTGCTGGTCATCCAGTCCTATCAACTCGTCCCTTGGCTGGAAAGCCCCGGTCTGGAACTTGCACTGCTATTCAGCAGTCGCACAGCCCTGTCTTCTTAATCCACGAGCTTCGCCAATCTTTCCTGATCTGTCGGGGGCAACTCAGGTCCGTTAGACTCCTGCTCATCAACCTCGGTTTGCGGTTTTTGCAACAGCAGGTTTCTGACACGAGCAGACGCCCCGAGTTGAGGCTAGACTCCGGCTGCCTCATCAACCCGGGTTTGCAGTTTTGGCGACAGGTTGCTGACACGAGCAGAACGCTCCGAGCTAAAGCTACACTCCAGCTGCCCCATCAAAACCTGGGTTTGCGATTTTGGCGACAGCTTCTGACACGATTGCGACAATAATTCTTGCCAACTACAATAAGAACGAGTCGAACTTAAATTAGAGAACGGGCAAAATCTACCAACCCAAGAGATCCTCAATATCAAAAGCCGCAATCTGCAAAAGCCGGGCGAGTTGAGACACATAATTAAAGGGGAGGGGTACAGATTCTTGACATCCGGGTACTATAGGAATATAGTTTAGCTATCTTTAATCAGATTTACTAAGCGAACCCCCAAAATATATTTAAACGCTCATTGGAGCAGATATTTGGCAATGGCGGAGTGTTGAAGTATGCGACCTTTATTTGATAAGAACGACGTCCAAATTGATTTTCCATACCAGATTGAGCACGAGGCCCGTGAAAAGCTTACGTTGGCTTGCCCAAGATGCGGGCATGTCCAGCAACGGACGAAAAACGTCGTTTGCTCAAGTTGCAATCACATGATGCCAACCGACAAGTGCCGGCAGAGTTGGAACAATCTACCCAAAAACGAGTACAAAGAAATGGCGAAGGTTTTATTCGCCGATCCCAATAAGCCGAACAAAGAGTTCCGCAAAGCGAGAGGCTCCTACGGCTGGCAACAGAAAATACGCAGTATCCTGCTAACTTTCGTCATTGCCGCCCTGGTTGTGGTGCCTGCAATTTTCGGACTTAAAGCCTACATGGGTGCAGCCGCCTGGAGCAAGGTAGAGCAAGATGTGGAGCAGATGATCCACAAAATCGGCAATACAAACATCCAACCCGCTGCGACTGCTACCGCCGGAGCAGTGGAAGAAACAACTCCACCAACTCCAGCAAAGACACCACCCAAGCACAATTCAAAAGCGAAGAAGCACCATCATTAGGCGGAATTTGCGTTCCATCTGAAACGACTGCAAAGCTAGCTTTGTGAATAACCAGGCGAACGAGTTTGATCGCGTTCGCCGATTTCGCACACTGATTATCGGCACATAGCGACGTTCCGCTACGAGCTTACATGTTGGTTATTCGCCGGTCTCGGAGAGCTGGAGCGGAAGGCGAACGAAGTTCGATCAAGCTCGGAATTTCGCACTGCTGGCACATTGCAAAGCACAGCGTTCGATAGCTCGGCATTATGCTCGAACCTACATTGTTGGTGATTCGCCGGTTTCGGAGAGTTGGGTCGGATCTTCTTCGACAAGTTTCGGTGTGATCATGAGCATAAGCTCGACTCTGCTTCTGCCCTTGAGAGTAGTTCGAAAGAATGCACCAAGGACTGGAAGTTCCGCTAAGTAAGGAACTTTGGCCATCTGCGATGCTTCCTGCTCTGTGAACAGACCACCGATTACTAAAGTCTGTCCGTCCTTGATCCGAACTTCCTGACTGATCACATCCCTGATACTCAACAGACTGGCATCCGAACCGAAGTTAGTTGCTGGACCCAGAGGCGCAGAAACTTGAGGACGCAATCTCAATCGAATGAAACCATCTTCGGTTATTCGCGGCAATACGTTGAGGAAAACTCCTGCCTTCGCCAACTCAACGTTAGTTGTCACAACACCAAGGCTGACCGTAGAAGTCACTTTATGGACAACTTCATTGGCGATTGTAATTAGTGCCTCTGTGTTATCAACCACAACCACACTAGGGTTGGCTATAACCTTGGCTTTGTTGGTTTGCAGCAACATCTGCAGATTAACGTCAACCGCTGTCGGCAAAGTAGCAATGTTCGCCTTGCCACCAGCACTGCCACCAAGCGTTAAAAAATCGACTCCACTGAAAGCGCTTGGACTCGGGGTAACGCCGGCAATCGATGGAACGATCGTCGGCAGAAGCGAACCGACGAGCCCAGTGAATGCCGTGCCCGGAGTGCCTTGTGTTACGTTAGTACCAGTAAAGGGAATCGATGGGATCTGCGAGTTTGGAATGCCATTGGCGACGCTTCCTAAGCCCGGAAGAAACGAGAGAAGTGGTGCTGAGGAGTTACCCATAATCGAAGCGGAGACGCCCTGGCCCTGGACGTTGATTGTTGCGCCTAGCTGCCGAATGCCCTGGTTGGTAAGCTCGATGAGAGAAGCTTGAATGTGCACCATCTTCGGTCGTCTGTCGAGAATGCTTATTGCTTCCCGGGCAATTTCAACATCTTCACTGGTGCCAACTACGAACACCTGGCGTCCATGCGCATCAGGAATTACGATTGCACCGCCACCATTCTGAAGAACCGGATAGTCCGTAACAAGTTCCTGCAGTGTTCGAATCTGTTGTGTTCCGGGATCAATTGCGGCATTGTTGTATCCCACGCCTTCCTGGATTTGCACCTTTGTAGTGGCTCGGACCAGAGATGCCGTTTGGTCGTTTTTCACCTCTGTCTTGTTATTACTCTCCGAAGACTCCCCTCGTTCCACGCTCTGACTAGCGTCAGAGAGCGTTGTACTGAAGCCTCGATTAAAGACGGACGCCTGCAGCATCGTCGCCACATCATGAGGATGGGCATAACTGAGTTTGAATGCTTGAGCTACTGGGCGATTCAGACCCAGTTGGAACAGGGCTTCCGGAGTTCCTACGATGACGGTGTGGTTATCGAACACCCTCGTCTGCAGGCCCGAGGCCGACATAACGTTGTCCATCGCCTCATCCAACGTCACATCACGCAGCTCACCTGTAACCTTTCCGATTACCGACTTATCGATGATTATGTTGAGATTTCCTTGTCTGGCAATCTCGCCGATTACCTCTCGAACTGGCGTATCTCGAAACGAAAGATTGTGTATCAGTTTGGTGTCATTCTTTTGAGGGAACTCAAAACTTCTTTTGATCTGTACCGTGCCAGCCAATGTAGGAAGACTTTGTCGTGAATTGGATGATTTCGCCGACGGTATCAACTGAGCAAGCTTGGCCAACGTATCCTTATCGAGACCCTCCAGCGGATTCTTTGAAGGTGCCTTTGTATCCTGCGGATTCGGGCTAGCGGTGGTGGGAGTCGAAGAAGTGTTTTGCGATGAGCTTGACGGATCTTGGAATATGGCAGGCGACGAGTTTTGAGCGATTAATTTGCCTGATCCACCGGAAAGCGAGCTAGATGGCGCAACAGTACTAGAGGCGCTATCGGTCTGACTGTCATCACTCCCGGTGCTAGTGGAGGAAGATGACGGAGAGTAGGAAATCTGTGCCTGGACTGCTGCAGGGGCGAGTAGCACCACCAATGATAGCGCTAAGAAAGAATTTCTTACTGATATTTTCGCCAGGGGAATCGCTCGATTGCGAAGCATCAAATTCCACAGATTGCCAGCCTTTCCAATTCTATCGCGATTGTGATAAATTGCAATCATGCCACTTGATAAGGTGGCATCAAAAAATAGCGTGCCGCATATGCGATACATATCAATCTCTCGATTGGTCGACATACCCGGCGATCAGAAAGCAAAACAATTCCGAACCGTCGCAGTATTGATCGCTCAAAACTGAAAAACTGAATCCAGTAAAACCACTCGAGCACATTGCCTTTAGTGGCATCAAAGTCAGATCCAAATAAAATCGCGACCGATAAGCTTCAAACCTGTACTTGTTTTGAATAGATCTATAGAAAAATGGGCAGTCTGTCAGTAGAACAACCGAGGTGGACGTGCTTAGAGGACGTGAGAAAGGGTTTCTGCTTCTGGCAAAGACGATTGCCTGCTTGGCCTTGCTGTTTTCCAGCTCGCTATCAACCTACGAAGCACTGCCGCCTACGATTTCTCAGTGCTCCGAGTTTCCTACTTTTCCTACCAAGAAAACGCTGTGGCACAGAGCCCTGAGTCCACAAAACTCAGAAGTGCTCAGCGTATTGAACAATCGTCCCATTGCGTTCGACAGATCTCCGACCTATCAGAAGAAGAGGCAGGATGCAGAGCCGGTTCTCATTCAAGCGTTAGACACCGCCAGAATGCTGGGGTTTCCCAGAGATGTCGTCGATTCTTTGTGCAATCTGGGTTGCTTCTACTATCTCGGAAAAGACTATTCGCAAGCAGATCGGCAGTTCGCTGATGCAATCGCAGTTGCCAGACTTGCCACCCCAAAGGGTTCTCCAGCAATCGCTCCACTCTTGGACTATCGAGGTCTTGCACTGCGATCAATGGCCAAGTATGAGGCGGCCGAGGCTTGTTACATTGAGGCATTGCAGAACCGAGCCGCGTTCTACGGCTTCTACAACTATGACGTTGTCTATTCATTGATGAATCTTGCCTGTTGCTATTTCGATTGGTCAACAAGCCACGAGATACCACCCTCCAGACGCCAGTTGTTGGTTGAGGTGGGCAACGATTTGCTGTACCAGGTCGATATGCTAATGAACTCGAACCGCTACGCGGTGCAGGAAGCGTACGAGAAAGAGATGGAATACTTTCAACGGGCCAAGGAAATAACCGATCCTGAGCTGAAGTGGGAGTATCTCAAATCGATGCACTACTACATAAAGCAAACAGAGAAACTGACGCAAACGGTGGTATTGGTCAATTCGAAATTGAGAACTGATATAGCACCAAGTACAAGAGACTTATCACATAATCCGCCTGTCCCTAGACCTCTCTGGTCTGACCTGGCGGCCAATAACAATCACGAACCACAGCTACCATACATGGTGTCATTTGCTAGAGGTGTAATTCAACGCGGCG